>JAHBVU010000009.1 GCA_019637315.1 Gemmatimonadales bacterium | reverse complement strand
TCGGTCTCATGCTCGCCTATGGAGGCGTGGCGGCGCTCGTAGCGCTGGCGCCTCCCGGGATACCGCGCCTGGATCACGTGGCCATCGACGGGCGCGTGTTGACGGTATCGGTCGGCGTAGCGCTCGCCGTCGGACTCGTCTTCGGGCTGGTCCCCACGGCGCAAGCGCTCCGGCTCGATGCGCTGACCGCGCTTCGCGGCGACACGCCCGGCAGCGGGGGGCGGCGCGCCGGGAACTTGGTGCGGAGCGGCCTGGTAGCTGCAGAGCTGGCCTTCGCCGTGATATTGCTGGTCGGCGCCGGGCTCCTCATCCGCAGCTTCCGAACTGCCCTCCAGGTCGATCCTGGCTTCCGCGCCGAGGGCGTCCTCAAGGCCGAGTACCTGCTCCCGGAGAGTCGCTACCCGCGCGAATGGACGCGGGTCCCGGATTCGCCGACTTTGCGCGGTTTCCACGCGCGGCTGCTCGAACGCGCTCGGTCCATTCCGGGGGTCGTTTCGGCCTCGATTGCAATGGCCCATCCGCTCGACCGGAGCTCGAGCAACAGTTTTCTCGTGGTCGGGCGTGAGGCGGAGGCAGAGGAGTGGCCGGAAATCGCGACCCGGGTCGTTTCGGATGGCTATTTCGCCACGGTCGGGGTTGGGATCCGCAGCGGACGGCTTCTCGACGCCTCAGACGACGCGCAAACGCCACCGGTCGTTCTCATCAACCGGGCAGCGGAGGAGCGGTTCTTCACCGGGCATGACCCGCTGGGCCAGCAGCTTCGGCTCTGGGGCGCGACCCGGCGGATCGTCGGGGTCGTCGAGAACGAGCGTATCTTCGGGCTCACCGAAACGCCTCCGCCCGCGGTCTATCTGCCGCTGGAGCAAACCGTTCCCAACTCCGGCGTGCTCCTGGTCCGCACCGACCGACCAGCGCAGCAACTTGCCAACCCGGTTCGTCGGGCCATCTGGAGCTTGGATCCTGCCTTGCCGGTCACTGGCGTCGAACCGCTGATCGAAACGCTGGCCGATTCGGTCGCCGAACGTCGCTTCGCGATGACCATCCTGGGCGCCTTTGCCGGCTTGGCCTTCGTGCTCGCGCTCGTTGGTGTCTATGGGGTGGTCAGCTACACCGCAGCACAACGGACCCGGGAGCTGGGGATCCGCTCGGCGCTCGGCGCTGAGCCGGTTGACCTGACGCGGCTCGTGCTTCGGCGTGAGCTCCGCATCGCGGCTGTCGGCGTGAGTCTGGGTCTGCTCGGTGCGTTGGCGGCGACGCAGCTCATGGCGGGCCTGCTCTTCGGCGTGGGCCGCGCTGATCCCATCAGTTATGCGGTTGCCATCCTCCTCGTCATGCTGGCGGCAGGTACCGCGGCATGGCTTCCGGCGCGACGAGCCGCCCGCGTTCCGCCGACCGAGGCATTGCTCGCTGATTGACGACCTTCGCGGGCGGCAGCGGGGTGCGTGAAAATGATGAAGGCCGACCCAGAATGGATCGGCCTTCATTCTGCTTGCGATCTCTCGTTTGCGCCGACGGGGCTACTCGCGCACGTCGATGGCGCGCGCCATGGCGTTGAGAGAATCGGCCGGGAAGTTCGCGATCACGCTGAGGATTCTCAGGCGCCTCGGTGTTCCGGACCCACTGCTGACGTAGTCCGGTGGCGTCAGGGCAGGGGTGCTGGCGCGCACCTGGCCCGAGCTCCGCGCGGCATAGCGCTCGAGCAATTGCTCGATCCGCTCGATTGGGCCTTCGACCGTGCGGATCAAACGGCCCGACGGGTGCTGCTGCACCACGACCACGATCGGCCGCTCTTCGCCGCCGATCTGTTGCAGCTGGATGTCCAGGATCGGCAGCCCGCTGACTCGGGGAAGGTTTCCACCGGTCTCGGCGCGTGCCTGCTGCCAGTCCACCGACTGCCAGAGTCCTTCGAAGCCGATGCTTTCCTCGTCCGCAACGACCGCGCTGACTTGAACCACAGGGGTTGCCGTCTGAGGTCGGATCGGTGCGGCGCGCAGGGTCGGGGTCTCGTCGCGAACCAGAGGAATCCGGTCACCTGTTGGCTCGACCGTGGATTCGCCGACGACAGTCGATCCCGTCGAATCGTCGTCCACCAGAGCTACCGGACCCGCCGCCACCAGGGTGCGGACCGGTTCCGGGGCCTGATCGGCAACTGCAACGGTGGCAGGCAGGGCAGATCCGGTACTGCCACCGCCCTGCATCCACCAACCCAACCCGACGGCACCAACCAACCCGGCGGCGAGGAGCCCGATTCGGCGCACCCGGCCGACGAGCGCACGCCGGCGGGCCTGGTGCTTCGCGACAATTCGCTCGTACGGCGGAATCGGGGTCACCCGGCGGGGCGCCGTGTCGACCAGGAGTGCGGTAATCCGGTCTCGAACCGCCGCAACGTCATCTCGCAGGTGCCGGCATTGCCTGCACTCCGCCAGATGACATTCGATTTCGACGCACTGCGAACGGCTTAGCGCCTGGTCCAGATAGGCGTGAAGCTCGTCCTCAGGAATGTGCCTCGGCGCGCCGTCGATCGTGATCCATCCCGTCATATGCGTCCAGGAGTCGTTTGCGGGCTCTTGCCAGCGTGGTGCCGATTGCACCGACGGCCAGCCCGGTTTGCTCTGCAATCTCGGGATAACTCAGTCCCGCGTCCCACAACAGCAGGACCTCGCGATCCCGGTCCGACAAGGTGGCCAGCGCCTCGTTGACCAGCGCCTTCCGCTCATCGTACTCCATGGCCTCGTCGACCGTCTTGTCCGGGGTCGACATGGGCAGGGGGTCGTTGGTGAGCAGGGTCAGGTGTTTCTTCCGACGAACGGCCGCGCGCGCTTCGTCTCGCGCCAGATTGGCGGCAACCGCAAAGACCCACGCCCGAGGCTTCTCGGGATTGTGAGCCATGGCACGAATGAAGACTTCCTGGGCAAGATCCTCGGCGCGGTCCGCGTCCCAGACCTTGCGATACAGGAAACGAACAACGGCCGTATACGTCGATTTATAGAGGCGCTCCAGATCGTCGGTCATTGACCTTCTCCTGTGCGTGTCTCCGACAAAGTATTGCGAGTACAGTGAATGGGGACGCCTGCCCTGGCAATCCTTGCACACAACGGCATAAACGATTGCATTCTAGCTACTTACGCGCCAGAGCCTACCTCAAGTTCTCGTTGAGGTGTCCTGTCAGTGACTATGTTGTTGCCGTAGCTGCAAGTCATTGCAAGAACGACACTTGAGGCGATGCGCTTAAAGCGACTTCTGGCGTAGTTGTTCAAATGGTACTTGTCGGCTAAAAGGCGCACCCTGGATGTCTCGCGTCCTGGCCTTTGGGCCACTTCGAACACAGGCCAGGTTTGGCCGGACGTCCATCCGGCCTGCTTCGCCCGTGCAGCGTACAGAGAACCCCTCCGTCTTCGAGATATCCACACGCCGAAATCATCTCAGCACCGAGCGAGTCAGGGGCCTCCCGGCTGACTTTGCAGAGATACGGGCTCTTCCGGGTTCGGACCAGGTCCTCGAGATGCCGGTTCCTCTTCGTGCAGAGAATCTCGACCTGAAGGTCGCGGCAGCAGGCCGCGCCGACAGTGTGGTCCGACGTCTGGCAGCGGGCTGTGACGCAAGGCGTCTTGGGCACGCTGAGCACTGAAAGCTGGCGTCGCGGCTGGGGCGGCCCCTTGAGCGTGAGCGGTACCGGCTGGCCGTTCTGAACCACGACGAAACGATCATTGCCGAGTTGTCGGGTCTGTCGGCGACGGCGCGCCTTGGGCAGCGCCGCCCGGTAGCGATGAGCTCCGCAACGGACCTGCCCATCATCGATCTTGGCGTAACGGCAGGGAACTTCGATCCGGACGCGAGCCCGCAGTTCGGTGCCGAACCGGAACAGGGTCCCGAATGTGATTCGCTGGGTGTGCCCGTAGAGCCAGGTGGCCTCCGGGTCCATCGTGCGCGCAGTCCGGGGATTGTCGTCATCGGCGACTCGAAGGGTGACCGACAGGCCGAGGCAGTGAGGTCCAGCGCGTTTGCATTGGGGGACGAGTGGCATGGGGCGGAAACGTAGACACTGGTAAACCAAGGGCAAGCGCTTATATTTGTGAAGAATTTCACAAGTGCGGGCCGATGTCGTGGCCGGTGCCGCTCAGCAGGTCAATCCGAGTCCACGAACTGACTTCGGGGAAGGGGATAGCAGATGCGTACGATCGGGTGGTTGGTTGGTGCGTCGTTGTTACTGACGGCCTGTGGCGGTGGCGACAAGGCGCCTGCAGCTGATGCGGCCCCGGCGACGGCTGCTCCGGCGACCACTGCGCCGGAGACGGGTGCGACCGGTACGACGCACAACGTGAACATGGTTCTCGAGGGCGCGGACTACAAGTTTGTCCCAGCCGAGCTGACGATCAGCGCGGGCGATCGGGTGGTCTTCCATAACGTGAGCGGCGGGCCTCACAACGTTCAGTTCTGGCCTGACAGCGTGCCGGCTGCGTCCCGTGCTGCGCTCGATGCGGCCATGCCGGGCGACAAGCTGGGCGAGCTCAACGGCCCCCTGCTGGTGGCGCCGAACGAAACCTACGAGATCACCTTCGCGGGCATGGTCGCCGGAGAATACCGGTTTACCTGCACCCCGCACATTGCCAACGGCATGAACGGGATGATCACGATCCGGCCGTAATGGACCCGACGTTCGGCAGGTCTGAAGCGTCGGAGGCCCCGCCAGTGCGGGGCCTTCGTCGTTTCAGTGGGTGGGGTTGGCTCGCCGCGTGAACACTGCTCGGGTCAGGCCGAAGACCGCAGCCGCAACGACCAGTCCTGCGAGGGCATCGATCGCGTAGTGCATCTGGCAGTAGACGACCCCGATCGTGAGGAGTGCCGAGAGCAGCCCTACGACCCAGCCGATGGCCTTGCTGCTCCGCCAGGTCGCGGCCGTCGCAATCCAGGATGCGGCGACGTGGGAACTCGGGAAGGCAGCACCAAATGAACTGCCGCGGTCGAGCACGCCATAGACGGCCTGCGCAGCCCAGTTGTCCAGGAACTGTTGATCAGGCCTCGGATACTCGTAGTAGGGGCCGGCCACGGGAGCCAGGATGAAGAGAACGTAGCAGAGCACGAAGACAGCCATGAGGGCAAACAGCGTTCTCGAAAGCTCGGCCTCGTCTCGTCGAAAGAGTGCGATCACGACAGGGATTGGGACGATCAGGTAGTACGAGAAGTACGCCGCATGAAATACCGTGGAAGCCAGTCGGTCATTCCATCGTTGCCACCAGAGCCGGCTGACTTCCTCGCCGAACACCCATCGTTCCCACGCCAGGACGGTGTCGTCGTAGGTTCGTGCTCCGCCGAATCCATTCAGAAGATCCAGAGCTCCGTAGAGGGCCAGCAGCAGCACGATCGGACCGAAGTTGCGCAGCCAGGAGCCCCGTCCTGCCGGGAGTCGCTGAAACATGAAGAGAAGGGCGAGAAGGAGGACGTGCGCAGCAACAGCCCAGGCGACGGCGGGATGGCGCTCGAGACGCCCGAGTCCGACGATCGTCACAAAGGCGGCGTAGCCGGCGAGCAGCCATTCCGCCGGCCGAACCGCTACAGCCATCCCTGCTGGCGGTACCATGCCACGGTTGCGCGCGCACCGGACGCGAAGTCGTGCCGAGCGGACCACCCGGTTGCGGCTTCGAACGGTGCGGAGTCGGCCAGCCAGGCTGGGGCGAAGAACTCAGCCGTCTTGTCGTAGGATAGCACCGTAGCCCGCCCGGCCAGTCGTGCCGTACGATCGGTGATCGTCAGCAGGGCCTTGCCGATCGGCTGAGGAATCCCGATCACCCGGACCCGCCGACCCACGGCCTCGCCGGCCAGACGGACCATGTTGCCGGTGGTGAGGACTTCCTGGTGACAGGCATAGTACACCTGGCCAATCGTCTCGGGAGTCAGTGCGGCGGCAATCAGCGCGTCGACCAGGTCGGGCCCGTAGACGACCGATAGCTGCTGCTCGCCCCGCCCGAACACCGGCGCGAAGCCGACCGAGGCTGCCTTGAAGATCCGGAACATCTCGCGGTCGCCTGGTCCGTACACGGCGGGCGGGCGGATGATGGTCCAGGGGAGTTCGCTGGCCCGCACCAGCTCTTCGCCGGCGAGTTTGCTGCGCCCGTACTGGGTCACCGGCGCTCCGGGCTCGGTGCCGACCAGGCGCACGCCGGGCGACGTTGGCCCTCCGGCCGCCAGCGATGACACCAGAATGAAGCGGGGATGCCCGGCGCGCGCGGCGGCCTCGAGCATGACCCCGGTGCCTTCCCGGTTGACGGCGAGGAACTCGGCTTCGTTGCGGGCCGCAATCAAGCCGGCAACATGAAAGACCACGTCGTGGCCCGCCATCGAGTCGGCCAGGCTGCGAGCCGAACGGATGTCGCCCTGGACCAGCGTGGCGCCGAGGGCGCTGAGAGCGGTGGCGCGGGACGGCGTGCGCACCAGGGCGGTGACCTCATCGCCGCGGGATCGGAGCGCGGCGACGAGGTGGCCGCCTACGAAGCCGGTGGCACCGGTCACAAAGGCTTTCACGTCGGCCGCTCGTAAATGGCGAAGCGCTTGTACGGGGTGAAACCCATCTTGACGAGGCCCGCGTTCATGGCGGGATTGTCCTCGAGGACCCAGCCCGCTTCGCCCCAGTAAATCTGGCGTGCGGTGGAATGAGTCCAGATCCAGTGGTACAGCGCGGCGTCGACGCCCTTGCCGCGATACTCCGGCAGGACGCCGAGCAGCAGAATGCGGGCTCGGCGCAGGCGCCGGGTCTTGAGCGACCAGAGCAGCTTGAGCGCAGCCGGGAAGATCCGTCCCTTGCGGTTGCTGCGGAGTACCTGATTGAAGTCGGGCAACGCCAGGCCGAAACCGATCGGCACCCCGTCCTTCTCGGCAAACGGCACCATCTCGGGCACGACGACGGGACGGAACTGCGCGGCGAGATGATCGATCTCATGGTCGGTCATCGGTACCGCGCCCCAGTTGTCTTCCCAACAGCGGTTGTACAGCGATTTGACCCGATCGACTTCTGCCTTGAAGTCGCTCAGACGGAGTGCGCGGATGGTGACGCCGTAGCGCTTCTTCGCCAGGTCGACGGCCCGAACGATTCGCTCCGGGGCGGGAATTGCCCGGTCTTCACGCCCGCCTTCGAACGCCACCAGTGTCCGAACGACGGTCAGCCCGGCCCGCTCGAGCAGCGACGGGTAATACGACGGGTTGTGCGGCATCATGATCGTATTGGGCCGATCGAAGGCAGAGATCAGCAGGCCGTACTCGTCGTTGACCGAGGGTGACGCCGGGCCACGCATGGTGGTGAGGCCGCGCGCAGCAAGCCAGCGGCTCGCCTCGGCGCAGAGTGCTTCGGTGACCGCGAGGTCGTCGATCGATTCGAAGAACCCGAAGAACCCGACCTGATCGCCGTGCGTCGTATTGTGGAGCCGATTATGGATTGCGCCGATCCGGCCGACCACGGTGCCGTCACGCTCCGCCAGGAAGTAGGCGGCCTCCGCATGCTCGAAGAAGGGGTTCTTTTTCGGGGAGAGCAGCAGCTCGACGTCCCGACGCAGCGGCGGGACCCATGACAGGTCCCGCGCGTGCAACTGGTAGGGCAGATCGATGAACCGATTGAGGTCCGCGCCTGTCCGGACGGGACGGACGACTAGATTCGCACTCAGATGACGCCCAGCTCGCGGCCCAGTTTCCCGATCGTCTCGAGGCAGTAGTCGATCTGATCCGGAGTGTGCGTGGCCATCAGACTGGTGCGCAGCCGGCACTGCGACGGCGGCACGGCCGGCGGAACGACCGGGTTGGTGAAGATCCCGGCGTCGAACACTTTGCGCCACATGACCAGGGTCCGGTCGAGTGGTCCGATCAGGATCGGAATGATCGGCGTTTGGGTCGGTCCGACATGGAATCCGAGGCTTCGGAACCCGTCGGCCAGCCGCTTGGTGTTGTCCCACAACTGGGCTCGGCGCTCCGGTTCACGCTGGAGGACTTCCAGGGCCGCGAGCACGCCGGCCGTGTTGGCGGGCGGCAGCGCAGCGGTGAAGATGAGCGGACGGCTGTGATGGCGGAGAAAGTTGATGACCGACTTGGAGCCGGCGACGAATCCGCCGATCGAGGCCAGGGACTTCGAGAAGGTACCGGCAATGATGTCGACCTCGTCAGTCAGGCCGAAGTGCGCTGCGGTGCCGTCGCCGTTGGGGCCGAGCACACCAATCGAATGCGCATCGTCGATGGCCAGGGCAGCCCCGTACTTGCGGCAGACCTTGAGGAGCTCCGGCACATTGGCGATGTCGCCCTCCATCGAGTAGACGCCGTCCACCACGACCATGCGACCGCCGGTTTCCGGCGCCCGGGCCAGCTTGCGCTCGAGGTTGTCGAGATCATCGTGGTTGAAGCGCTCGGTAGAGCCATAGCTCATCTTGGCGCCGTCGACGATCGAGGCGTGGTCGAGTTTGTCGAGGAAGACGGTATCCGACTTGCCCACCAAGCCAGAGATCAGCCCGAGATTGGCGTTGTACCCGGTCGAGAAGACGATGCAGTCTTCCTTGCCGAGAAACTTGGCCAGGGCGTCTTCGAGCTGCAGATGCAGGTCGAGTGTACCATTCAGGAAACGGCTTCCGGTGCAGCCGGAGCCATAGAGGTGCAAGGCGCGCGTAGCGGCCTCGAGCACCTTGGGGTGATGGGTAAGACCGAGATAATTGTTCGAGCCCAGCATGATGCGCTTGAGCCCTTCGATCGTCACCACCGTGTCTTCGGATTCCGAGATCGGCTTGAAGTACGGGTACAGTCCCTGCGCTTTGACTTCGTCCACTTGAGTGTAACGCCTGCACTTATCGAACAAGGCGATGTCAGTGGTGATCGTCGATGTCGTCACAGAGTAACCCCGCCAGGTGAGGGTCGTCGGCTGAAAGGGGCCGATCCCGTTGCACAGTAACGACTTAAGTTAATATCTGTGCCAGTCTGCCACAAGGAGGACGTTTCGACCTGTGACTCCATGCACCGACCGCCGTCCGGGGCGGGGTATGGGGCCGAACTTCGTGTTATTGTTGTGGCGGGTTTACGATCCAATCCGGGAGATGGGCATGCGCGTCACGGTCGCGGCGGCGATGGTGAGTTGGGCATTGAGCGCCGTGGCTTCCGCCGCAGACGCCCAGGTCCGGCGTGCGGAACCGGGGCGGTTCGAGGTCGACGGCATGGACTGGCGTCCGAACACCGCCTGGCGGGCCCGGGCGAACCTGGTCCGGCTCAATCGCTGGGCGGCCATTCGTCGGGGAGACTTTGCCGCCTTGAACCAGCGTCGCTCGATGCTGGCGTTGGCCCCCGGCGGCGGCCTGACCTCCCTCTCGGTAACCGGAACCTTTTACGTCCCTGTCATTCCGCTGTCGTTCAAAGATGTTCCGATGGCGTTCTCCGCCAGCGAGTTCCAGCAGGTGCTGTTCGGGGCCACGCCACCCCCGGGTGCCGCGTACACGCTCAAGACGTACTACGAACAGGTCTCCGGCAACCGGATTCGAATGGAGGGGCAGGTCTTTGGGGTGGCGGCAATGGATTCGACGGCCGCGTACTACCAGGACGGCTGCAACGGTATCGGGGTGATTCAGCAGTGCAGCGAGGGCGGTCAGCGGCTCGGTCGGATGCTGCTCGCTGCGCTCGATTCGATCTCGAACGGGCCAGACGCCGACCAGGTCTGGTCGGCATTCGACAACGATGGGCCCGATGGCGTTCCTAATTCGGGCGATGACGACGGAGTCGTCGATTTCGTCACGTTTCTTCAGCCCGTTCGGGACGGGGCGTGCCAGCCGAGTCCGGGCATCTGGGCGCACCGCTACGAGATCGCAGGGTGGAACAACGGGTCGCCCTATGTGACGAGGACGCCGCGCCGCGATCGGAATGGCAACCCGATTCCCGGGCAATTCATCACCGTCAACAACTACACGATCCAGAGCCAGGTGGGCGGGAGCAGTGGTTGCGTCGACGGCGTCATCATGCCAGTCGGGACGGTGGCGCATGAAACCGGCCATGCCTTCGGCCTGCCCGATCTGTATGACACTGATCAGCAGCGGACTGAGGGCGCCGGCGAGTGGAGCCTGATGGGAAGTGGCAACTACAGTCAGGCGTACAGCCCCTCCAGCTATGATGCCTGGTCGCTCAACGAGCTCGGCTGGATCACGGTAGATACCCTCAGCGCCGGGCGCACCATCACGACCCGTGCCCGGCAAGTGTCCGATACGGTGTTTCTGGGGCGATTTGCGGGTAACCCGAACGAGTTTCTCCTGATCGAGAATCGACAGGCTGTGCTTTCGGACACGGCCATGTTCAACCCGACGTTGCCGGAGGTGACCAATACGGGGCAGCCGTGCCGGCAGCGGTGTCCCAAGCTGCCCGGACTGCTGCTGTGGCACATCGACGTCGGGCAGATCAATACCTGGCGACCGCTCAATCGGATCAACTCCGGTACGACCCGGCCGCACGGTGTTGCCCTGGTCCAGGCGGACGGTCTCAATAACCTCCGGGTTCAGAGCAGCGCCCGAAACCGTGGCGATCGCGGCGATTCGTACCCGGGTCAGACGGGAAACACCCGCTGGTCCCTCACCTCGATACCGTCGGCACGGTCGAACCTCGGCGTCTATCCCGGCTTCATCCTCGATCGGATCGAGCAGCTCAATAATGGTGTGATGCGGTTCCGCTACCTGCTTCGGGAGCCGACCGTCGTCTCGGCTTCGGTTCCGGGCATCCGGGTCAAGGTGAACGGCCGCAGCTGGGCGCGTTACGAAGAAGCGATCGCAGCCGGCGAGCAGTTTGTGGTCGAGGCCGATTCGATTCAGACCAACCCTGATGGACGCACCCGCGCTCGCTACCTGGGCTGGAGTATCGGTGGACCACGAAGTCAGACGGTCATGAGCGGCGTCAAACCCGACACCATTACCGCGCTGTTCGCCGCGGAGCATCGCCTCATCGTGCTCGTTCAGGGCGGGGGACAGGGTGCCGTGACGGTCGGCCCCGCCGGCGGCGCAGCCCTGCCCGGTGGAGATTTCCTCCCCGCTGGCACGCCGGTCACGGTCACGGCGCAGCCTCAGGCCGGGTCGCTCTTCGTCGGTTGGCGCGGCGATACGGTCGCCACCAGTCAGACGATCACGCTGCCAATGGGGCGGCCGTACGATCTTGAGGCGTCGTTCGTGACGGAGGTTGCGGTCGGTGTGCAGGCGGCGACGTCCGAGATTCTCGGCACCGTGTCACTGACCGCCGATCAGCGAACCTTCCTCGACTTGCTGGGCAATCGGAACGGCATTTACGACGTCGGTGACTATCTCGCCTATCTCCGCCATACCGGTCAACCGGTTCCCGCCGCAGCGCTGCACCTGCTGGGGACAGAACGCCCGGCGGCTCGGCCGGGGAGGGAACCATGAGACGGGGTTGGCTCGGTCTGGCCGCAGCAGCTCTGCTGCTGGCTGGTTGTGGAGACTCGACTCCGCCGGTAACCCCACCGACGCCGGGGACGCTGACCGTCTCATACCAGGGCACCGGTGCGAGTGATGGGGCCATGTTGCTCGTGGTCACCGGAGCTGTCACTTCGGTGGAGCCGGTCGGCGGCTACCGAGTTGCCTCCGCACCGATCTCAGGCGGTGCGGAAACTCGGATCGTGGTGACGGGTGACTTGGTGCCCGGCGACCTGGTCCGCCTGGCTGTGCCAGACATCAGCAAGGCGGACGACTACGCGGCAAACGTGGAGGCGGTGGCGCATCGCGCCACCTATGCGCTGCAGGACCCACTGACTTACACGGCTTCGATTCGGCGCTGATCAGGATCGGGTTGCGTCGGCGCCGACCTGGCGAGGCAGCGCAGGCTCTTCCGGCGGAAGCTCTTCTCCAGGATTGACGAAGCGGTTGCGCTCGAGCCGGTACTGCTTTTCGTAGAGCTGGCGGTAGCGACCCTGACGAGTCAGCAGCTCCGCATGAGTACCCTGCTCGACGATCCGACCATCTTCAATGACCAGGATCTGATCTGCGCTCATGATGGTCGAGAGGCGATGCGCAATCACGAACGTCGTTCGATCCTGGCGGAGCTTGTCGAGTCCGTCCTGAATCAACGCCTCACTCTCGCTGTCAAGGCTCGAGGTAGCTTCGTCCAGCAGCAGGATGGCAGGCTCGGCGAGGATGGCCCTGGCAATCGCGATGCGCTGCCGTTGCCCGCCCGACAGACGAACGCCGCGCTCCCCGACGATCGTGTCGTACTTCTCCGCGAATCCTTCGACGAACTCGTCACAATGGGCAATCCGGCTGGCCCGAACTACGTCCGCCATGGTGGCGTCCGGTCGCGAGAAGCGGATGTTGTCGGCCACGGTGCCGTCGAACAGGAAATTGTCCTGCAGAACGATGCCAAGATGTTTCCTATAGCTGCGCAGCTGGAGTGTGGCCAGGTCCTGGCCGTCGATCAGCACGGCACCTGCCGTTGGCCGATTGAACGCCATGACCAGGCTCATCAGTGTACTCTTGCCCGACCCGCTCGAACCAACCAGTGCCGTCGTTGAGCCGGCCGGTGCGGCGAAGGTAATGCCTTTGAGGACGGGGACACCTTCGTTGTACTCGAACCAGACATCATCGAAGCGAACGTCGCCCTTGATGGTCGGGATCTCGGCGCGATCGGCGTCGAGCTGGTCCTCGGTGGCCATCTGTTTCAGTTCGCGGATTCGATCGAGCCCCGCGAACGCTTCCGTGACCTGCGTTCCGATCGAGGCGAGCTGAATCAGCGGTACCGCCATCATTCCGGTAAACAGCACATACATGAAGTAGTCGCCGATCGTCATGTCGCCGGCGAGGACCCGACCGCCGCCGACCACGATCATCAACGCCCCGATGGCGCCGACCACGAGCGACGAAAAGGCGCCAACCGCGGAAACGGCTGTCATGGTCGTTGCCACGTTTCGGAAGAGTCGGTGCGCACCGCGCGTGAACGCCAGCTCCTCGCGGCGCTCGGCGACATACGACTTGACCACTCGAATGCCGCCGAGTGTCTCGGTCAGCCGTCCGGTGACCTCCGCATTGATCTTGCCCCGTTCGCGGAACATGGGGCGAAGCCGGACGAATGCCAGAGCCATTCCGCCCGCAAAAAGCAGCAGGACCGCGAGGGTCACTGCAGTGAGTTGCCAATTGAGGGCGAAGAGGATGCCGAGTACGATGATTGCCGTGACGAGACCGCCCGTGATCTGCACCAGACCGGTGCCGACCAGGTTGCGAATCCCTTCGGCGTCGATCATGACCCGGCTCACCATCTGGCCGGTCTGGGTTGCATCGAACGCCCGAATCGGCAGCCGGACCGCGTGCTCCATGACTTCACGCCGCATCTCCGTGATGGCCCGCTGCGCGGCGACGCCGAGCACCCGGGTCAGCGAAAACGATGTGATCGCCTGGATCAGGGTCGCAACCACTGCCGCGCCTGCCAGGTACCAAAGCTGTTCATGTCGATCGGTCGGCAGCAGATTGGCCCAGAACCCCGTCGCGTTGACCGGCACCAGCACATGGTCGATCAGAAATTTTGACGTCGCGGGGAGCACCAGTCCGGCCACCCGGTTGATCAGCATCAGCACCATGCCGAGCGCCAACCGGTGCCGGTAGCGCCAGATCAGGGCGCGGGCCTCGCCCCACGCCGCCGAGAAATCGGTCTTTCGCTTGGCAGGGCCGGCGCCGCCCGACGCCGGTTGGTTGCTGTCGGCCGCACCCCGTCGGGCGGCACCACGACTGCCGGAGCTAATGCGCGCGTTCGACAGCGGACGCACTGGGGGCCTTTCCATCATGCGGTAGGGGTCGGAAGCGCCGAATCAGCTTCTCCCGCACCTCGAACATGATCTCGTAAAAAGTTGGGATCACGAGCAGCGTGAGGAGCGTCGATGTAATGACCCCGCCGATCACCGCCACGCCCAGTGGTGAGCGGAACGACGAGCCCTCTCCCGTGCTGAGGGCAATCGGCGTCATGCCGGCAATCAGGGCCACCGTGGTCATGATGATCGGGCGGAGCCGGATGCCGCCGGCCTCGATCAGCGCGTCACGAATCGACAGGTTCCGTTCCTCCCGCGCCCACTTGGCGAAATCGATCAGCAGAATCGCGTTCTTGGCGACGAGGCCCATGAGCAGGATCACGCCCATCAGACTCATGATGTTGATCGTATAGTTGGCGAAAGATAAGCCCAAGAGTACGCCAATGAGCGACAGCGGCAGCGACGCCATGATGGCAATCGGGTCCATGAACGATCCGAACTGCATCACGAGCACGAGGTACATCAGGAGGACGGCCGCGGCAAGCGAGAGGCCGATGCTCTGGAATGACTCGTTCTGGAACTCCTGGTCGCCACCTTCGGTCACGGTGATGCCATTGGGGCCGACGGCGCCCAACTGAATCCCCTGCGCGGCGAGGCGGGTGCGGACATCGGCAAACACCTCACCCGTCGAACGCCCGGCAACATTCCACTCGACCGCGATATTGGGCGATCGGTTCAGGTGGTTGATCGCCGCCGGCCCGTCGCTGTGGCTGATCTCGGCAACCTGCCCGAGCGGAAGCGTTGCCGGCGCCCCATTGGGGCCGGCAATGACGAGCGGCAACTGCGCCAGATCCGTCACGCGGGCCCGATACTCCGGCGCGAACCGGATCCGGACGTCACGGGTCTCGCCGGCGGGGTCGATCCAGTCGCCGACGTCGATCCCGGCGAAGGCGGGCCGAATCGACTGAGCTACAGCCCCGACCGTGATACCGAGTGCACCAGCAATCCCCCGGTTGAGGTCGACATTGACCTCGGGCTTCTGGCCCTTACTCGAGAGGCCCAGGTCGACCACGTTCGGCACCTGAGCAATTTCGCTCCGGATCCGTTCAGCCATGGTGTTCAGTGCATCGGCGTCCGCACCCTGAACGTTGAGCGCGAGCTGCTTCCGGCCGCCGCTGAAGTCGTTGGTGAAGACAGACGTCGTCGAGCCCGCGAACGGCGCCACTCGGTCACGCACTTCGGCCGCGATGATCTCCACGTCCCGGGCCGGGCGCTCATTCTTGGGGATCAGCCTGACGTACAGGTCCGCGACGTTGACCGACCCCGACTGGCCGCTGCCCAGAGTCGTGTAGGTGTAGCGGAGCTCCGGAATGCTCTGGAGCACGGCCTCGACCTGATTGACCTTCTGACGGGTATATCCCATCGTCGATCCCGGCGGCGTTTCGACCTTGACGAAGAACTCCGACCGATCGTCGAGCGGGAAGAAGGCCACGCCGACCTTTTTCCACTCAGGAGCGACTCGTTCGAGGCCGATGGCCAGGACCAGTCCGCCGAGGATACCAAGAGCCTTGAACCCGATCGATCGGTCGGTGCCAGCGGCCCAGGCCATCACCGCGATGCCGATCAGCGCGCCAAGCAGTGCCAGTAACCCCTTGCCGGGCAGGACGAACGACGCAACGAACGTCCCAACGGTCAGGATGACCATCGACAGCCGGTGGTCCAGCGCCCACGCGATCACCCGCTTGTAGGACTCCGCTTTTCGCTCGAACCACAAGTTGAACCGGTCGAGCAGACGGGTGATCCAGATCCGCTTTTCGGGTGGAACGTATGGGTCCGGCCAGTACGCGGACAGCATGGGGTCGAGCGAAAACGACACCAGCAGCGACACGGCGACCGCGCACGCGATGGTCAGCGCGAACGGCTTCATCCACTCCTCTGTCATGCCGCCCTGGAACGCCACTGGGATAAAGACGGCCAGAATCGCGAACGTCGTCGCCGTGACCGCCAGTCCGATCTCATCCGTCCCCTCGTGGGATGCCCGCCGGTGGCTTTTCCCCATTTCGACGTGGCGAACGATGTTCTCGCGCACCACGATGGCATCGTCGATCAGGACGCCGATCGCGAGTGACAGCCCGAGGAGTGACATCGTATTGAGCGTGAAGCCGAACCACCAGACGGCAATGAATGACGCCAGTACGGATACCGGGAGCGCCAACCCGGTGATGATGGTGGACCGCCAGGAGTTGAGGAACACGAAGACGACGAGCACCGTCAGGATGGCGCCCTCGATCAGCGTCTTCCCGACTTCCCAGACCGACTGCCGAACCCGGTCGCCCGAGTTGCGAATCAGATCGAGCGTCGCTCCTTCCGGCAGCTGCGCTCGGATCGCCTCGACTCGCGCCAGCACCCTGTCGCCAACGTCCGTCGTGCTGTAACCCTTGGCCTTCTTGATGTCGATCCCGACCGCCTCTCGGCCGTTGTACAGCGCGAGAGACCGGGCCTCGGCAACACCGTCCTTGACCGTGGCGAGCTCACCAAGGCGAATGACGCGCCCGTTGCGCTCCACCACGGCAATGCGGGCAAAGTCGGCTGGCCCTTCCGGTCGACCGCGGAGGCGAATCGACCGTTCGAGGTACTCACCTTCAATTCGGCCGATCGGCGTGGCCAGGTTCTGGAGTTGCAGGGCCTGAACGACCTGGCCGACGCTGACGCCGGCAGCCTGCAGGGCAGTCGGATTGAGCTCGACCGTCAGCTCCCGCTCCAGCTTGCCTGCCACAGTCACCTCGGCCACGCCCGCAAGGGCCCGCAGCTCGCGAGTGATGCCCGGGTCGGCAAGACGGGTTAGTTCTCCGGAGGACATCCCCGTCGAAGAGAGAGCCAGAGAGACGATCGGTCGGTCCGCATCGTTGAACTTCTTGATGATCGGCTCTTCCAGCTCGGACGGCAGGTCATTTCGGATGGTGGAGATGGCATCGCGGATATCCTGGGTGGCTTCCTGGATCGGCTTGCCGAACAGGAACTCGACCAGAATCACGCCAAAGGCGTCTTCCGAGGTGCTGGTGGTTCGCTTGACGCCCGAGATGCCGGCAATGGCCTCCTCGATCGGATCGACCACGTCCTTCTCGACGCCATCGGGTGATGCGCCGGGGTAGATCAGAGCGACCGTGACGAATGGTGGGTTGACGTCGGGAAACTCGTCGGTCTTCAGTTTGAAGAGCGCAAAGATCCCGGCCGTGACGAGCGAAAGCATCGTCACGATCGTGATGACCGGGCGCTTGATGGCAAAGTCGGAGATGAACACGGTGCTGTCCTCTTGTTACCGCGTAGCCGGAGACGCCGGGCGCTCGGCCGAGACCGATGCCCGCACCCGAGTTCCGGGCTGGATGCCGCGCGCCGCCCCGGTGATGACGGTGTCTCCGGCTGCGATACCCTCGATGACTTCGATCTGTTCCCGGGCCTGATCTTCGATACCCAGGGTCACTTCGATGCGCTGAGCAACCCCGCCGGCGATTCGGGTGACAGTCGGTCTGATACCACGCCGATCCACGGCCGATGTCGGGACCACGATCCCGTCGCGCTGCACGGTGCCGACCTGACCCTGCGCAAAGAGGCCGGCAACCAGGCGCCCGGAGGCGTTCGGCAAACCAACGGTAATGCGCACCTGACGGGTTGCTGGATCCACGGCGGGGTTGATCCGAGTCACTTTGCCTTCGAACCGGCGGTCGGGATACCCGTCGACCGCGAAGGGAACTGGCGTGCCCGGCTTGAGAGCTGACACCGCCGTTACTGGTACCTGGGCCTCGAGCCGGAGACTGTTGGGGTCGACCACGGTAATGAGGGCGGTTCCCGGCGACACATTGTCACCCACGTTGACATGGCGCTCGCTGACGACGCCACCGATCGGCGCCCGGAGCTCCGTATTGGCCAGCTGCTTGTCGGCCGCCGCCTGCCGGGCTTTGGCGTCCGCAAGCTGCGCTTCGGCGTTGAGCGCCAGCTGGCGGGCCTGCTCGAGTTCGCTCTCGGCAACCGCGCCAGCCTTGGCCAGCTTGTCGGCCCGATCCACGTTGCGATTGGCGAGTACCAGCGCCTCGGTCGCGGTCCGGACACCGGAGCGCGCCGACAGGGCCGCATCCCGGACCCCGTCGTCATTGAGACGTCCGAGCGACTGGCCGCGGGCAACCGGCTGGCCGGCCTCGACATTCACCTGGGCCACGGTCGTGCTCATCTCGGCGCGAATCGTCGCGGTCCGTTCGGCGGTCAGCGTGCCGGAGACCACGGGCCCATCCAGGATCTGGCGCTGCTCGGCGATGGCCAGATTCTCCGCGCCTACCAGAGCCGCCGGGGTCTCGACCGGTGCGTCCGCCGCGTTGGATCCGTTGCCGCAGCCCAGCAGGCTGAATCCTGTCAGGACGGCGAGGAGGGCAATGCTCTGCGGGCGACTCATGGGAGCCTCTGATTTCCAGTCGTTGCGGTAGCCGCGCGCGGCGCGGCCTGAGGTGGTGATGGTGCGGGGGCAGCCGAGGGCTGAACGATGCCTGCGTCTTGGGCACCCAGTGGCAAATCGGCGAGCAGTGCCAGGCGGACCTTGGCGATCTGGAGGTCACGGGCGGCCTGAGCGCGATTGGTTTCCGCCTGCTGCAGAGCGAGGCGGGCATCGAGCAGTTCCGTCTGGGTTGAAATGCCCTCACGGAACCTGAGCTCGGCAATCTGATAGGCGCGGGCAGCCTGGTTGGCGGTGCCTTCGCTTGCCGACCAGGCAGCGAGGGCCGCATCCCGCTGCGCCACGGCATTGTAGCCGTCGAGTGCGGCGGCCTTGGTGGCCTGCTGGTGTCGAAGCTTGGCCTCCGCAACGGCGGCCCGTGCCTGGGTGCGGTCGCCGCTCAGTCGGCCGCCGGTAAAGATCGGCACTTGCACACCAAGCGCGACGTTCCAGTCTGTCAGGAACTCGTCCCAGGCCGGGAACCCGCGCGAGGGATAGCCGATCCGGGTGTACTGGCTCGACAGGGTCAGCGCCGGGAGCCGCTGGGCGCGAGACGCCTGATCCAGTCCCTCCTGAGCGCGCACGGCCTCCGCCGCCTGACGGACCGTCGCCCGGTTGGCTGCCGCCGTGTCAGGCGAAGCGCTGGCCATCGCTGCAAGACTAGGTGTGCTGGCCAGGGCCGTGTCGGTCAGGGCGGTTGTCAGGACGAGCGGCTCATCGCCTCGCAGATCCAGATGCTGACGGAGGCGAAGGTGTGCCAGGTCCCGGCGGGCCTTGGCTTGGATCACGACGGGGCGCTGATTGTCCCGGGCAACCGTGGCCCGCAGCAGATCGAACTCGGGTACCGTCCCCAAATCGTGACGAAGTCGAGTCTGCGCCAGCGTGGTATCAGATTGCGCCAGCGCGGTCGTGGCGATCTCGAGCAGGCGGTCGCCCAGAACGGCATCGTAGTAGGCGTTGACGACATCGACGATGAGCTGGGCTTCGGCGGAGGTAACACCGATTGCTGCGCTCGACCGGCCCGCGTTGGCTGCCCGGATGTTGCCGAGTGTCCTGCCGCCGTCGAACACCATCTGGCTGGCGGTGAGGCCCAGGGTATAGGTGTTGCGCTGTCCGAACGGCAGGTTGCTGAAGGAGCCGAACGGATTGACCGTCGTGACGCAGGCAACGGATCGCTCCAATGCGTCGAGCCGGTCAGCGATCGGTCGGGTCGGGTCGGCGGCAAAGGCATCGCAACTCGACGGTGCGGGCACGCTCGCCGTGTCGGGCTCGCTCGAGCCAAAGACGTTCTCGAACTGTGAGCGCAGCTGTCGAGTGTAGGAAAGCGAGCCGCTCAGCTGGGGTAGCAGGCCGCTGCGGGCGACCTGATGCTGCCCCCGGGCTCGATCGACGGCCACGCGTGCGAGCGCGACGGCTTCGCTGGCCGGGCGAGCCAGGCGGAGCGCCTCCTCCAGGGAGAGCGGTCGAGCGTCGGTTGCCTGGCCAGTAAGGCCGGTGTTGAGCGCGGTGAGCAGCACCGCGGATGCGAACCACGGACGAAGGCGTCTCACCTGTCGGTCTCCTTGATGCCGAGGGCTCTCAGAAAGAGCGTGACGAACTGGTCAACGGTTTGATCAGGGGAGGGTCGATGCTGATCGGGGAAGAGGTCACCGGTCATCGCCTCGGCAAAAATGGCTCCCAGGAGAAGCTTGACCGATGCCTGAAGGTCGACATCGGTCGTGATGTGATTGGCCTGGCGGAGCGATTCGAGATAGCCTTCCAGGGCTCGCTGTGCGCAGGCAGCGTGGGTCTGGTCGGCAGGGAGAAGCTCCGGGTGCTCTTCGGCCTCTCCGATGGCCTTTCGGATCAGGCCGCGCTGCTCGTACAGTGTCTGGAAGACTGATCGAGCCCAGTTCCGGATATCGGTTCCCGGGGCCTCGCCGTGAGCCGGGAAGTGGCAGGCCGAATCCTCGGTGCCCGTGCTGGCGCAGTGGACCGCCTCGCGCAGCAGCCGCTCCTTCGACCCAAAATGCCGAAACAAGGTGATTTCATTGACCCCGGCTCGTTCGGCGATCAGTCGGGTCGTTGCGCCTCGAAAGCCGGTCTCGGAGTACACCCGGGCGGCGGCGTCGAGAATCCGTTCACGGAGTTCCATGGCGCGACAAGCTAAGGGAGGTGTGTCCCTGCAAGCAAGTGGCCACTTGCTTGCAGGTGTCAGGTCAGTCGCCTGGATCGCCCCCACGACAAACCACCCGACGGGTCCCTCCCCCAAGGCTGATTGTCTCCCGCCGAGGCAACGCTTCGCCGTACCTCGGTATCTTACTCTCGGTAACCGACAGGGGGCTCGGTGGGTACGGACACCTCGATCATCCGCGGAACG
This sequence comes from Gemmatimonadales bacterium, assembly GCA_019637315.1. Taxonomy (NCBI): domain Bacteria; kingdom Pseudomonadati; phylum Gemmatimonadota; class Gemmatimonadia; order Gemmatimonadales; species Gemmatimonadales bacterium. The sequence continues at coordinate 159,875 of JAHBVU010000009.1, read as the reverse complement.
CTGGACATGCTGATCCTGAAGACCGTCTCGGTCGAGCCGATGCATGGTTGGGGAATCTCGGAGTCGATTGAGGCACGATCGGGCGATCGACTCAAGATTCAGCCAGGCTCGCTCTATGCCTCGCTCCACCGATTGACTCGTGAAGGGTGGATCCGATCGTACTGGGCCGACTCCCCAGCTGGCCGGCGGGCCCGCTACTACGCCCTGACGCCTGCCGGCGCGGGCCAGCTGCGTGCAGAGACCGAGCATTGGACTCGGCTCGTGGCCGGCGTTGCCCAAGTCATGGCTCTGTCAACCTGAACGGCGGAGGTGCGAATGAAGGCCAAGGACTTGTGGTTCCGGCTTCGCGCCGTGGTGTTCGGGCGGCGGCTGGAGCGGGAGTTGGATCGCGAGATCGACTTTCACCGAATCATGCAGGCGGAGAAGCTGATCGGCCAGGGATGGGAGCCGGCGGCCGCCGAGGCAGAGGCTCGGCGCCGTTTCGGCGGTGAGGTTCGGCCCCGACAGGAGATTCGCGACGCCTGGGGTGTCGGGTGGGTCCGCGACCTCGGAACCGATGTTCGGCAGGCGCTGCGGCAGTTCCGGCGCCGACCGGCCTACTCGGTACTTGGCGTGCTGACGCTGGCGCTCGGGATCGGTGCCACCGTGGGCTTGTTCGGCGTGGTGCGAGCCGTGTTGCTGCGACCGCTGCCGGTAGCTGATGAAAGCGCACTCCGCGTGCTCTGGATGGACACGAGCTGGCGCGGCGTCGAGTTCGACTTTCTGCAGGAGCGGACCAGCGCCTTCTCGCGGCTTGCTGCCTACGGCAGCGACGGCACGACCTTGCGCACCGAGGCCGGGAGTACGGTGCTGCTGGCCGGAGCCGTATCGGCTGAGCTTTTCGACGTGCTGGGCTCCGCTCCGGCGCTCGGGCGGACCTTCCGAGCCGGCGAGGATCGGCCCGGCGCTGAACGCGGGGTTGTGCTGAGCCACCGACTCTGGCAGCGACAATTCGGCGCCGATCCCGCGATCCTTGGACGGGCAATCGTCCTCGACGGACGATCGACCACTGTGATCGGGGTGATGCCCCGCGATTTCTATTTCCCCACGCCGGAGTATGACCTCTGGTCGCCGCTCGACCTCGACCCCGCCAGCGGACGGTATCAGGGTAACGGCTGGCTGGTGATCCTCGGCCGCCTCAGGCCGGGAACGACCCCAGCCCAGGAGCAGCACGAGCTGGCGACCTTCACGCAGGCGCTGGGCGAGCGCTTCACATACCCGGCGGCATGGGACAAAACCAAGGACGCCTCGCTTCGCACCTTGCGAGATTACCTGGTCGGTAACGTCCGCCCCGTCCTGTTGCTGCTGCTTGGCGCCGGTGCGCTCCTCCTCCTGATGGCCTGCGCCAATGTGGCCGCTCTCGTTCTGGCACGGACGACAGATCGGGGCGACGAGATGGCGCTCCGTGCGGCGCTTGGTGCGGGCCGCGCCCGGTTGGCGCGTCAGATCATTGCCGAGTCACTCACGTTTTCCGTGCTGGCCGCGGTCGTGGGTGTGGGGATTGCCCTGGCGGGGTTTCCGTTGCTGGTCCGGGGCCTGCCCCTTCGTGATGGCATGGCGACCATCGTGACCCTCGACTGGTCAATTCTCTTGACCTCCTTTGCGGTTGCGACCCTCGTGGGTCTGGCAGTCGCATTGGCGCCGGTGCGTGATGTGCTGCGCGGGGGCGGATCGGGCATTTCGGGAAGCCGGAGCGGCCTTGGCCTTGCGCGCGGCACCAGCCGGGCGCACGAGCTATTCGTGGGGATCGAGGCGGCGGTGGCGGTCATCCTCGTGGTGGGCGCGCTGCTGCTGGTTCGCTCCGTCTCACGGCTGCTGGCCATCGATCTCGGCTTCGAGACTGCGCAGGTGGTGGCAGTCGATGTGGTCGGCATGTCACTCGATCAGACGGATGCCGATCGAGTTCAGACGTATGCGTTGGTGGCCGAACGTGTCGCGCAGCTACCAGGGGTTGGCAAGATTGCCTATACCAGCCGCCTGCCGATTCGGGACGGCGGGTGGCAAGGTCCCGTCTCCGTCGAGGGCAACCCGGTGTTGCAGGGTACCACCGCCCCCAACAGCCTCTACCGACCGGTTTCCCCCAGCTACTTCGAAGCGATGGGCATCGCGGTGCTCCGAGGACGCGGGTTCGAGACGACCGACCGGACCGATACCCAGCCGGTCGCCATCGTCAGCGCCTCATTTGCGGAGCATGCCTGGCCAGGGCAGGATCCGATTGGGCGTCAGGTGCGCACTGGTGTCGCCGGCGTGGGCACCCCCATCACCGTCGTCGGGGTGGCCGAGGATGTTCGGAGTGAACGAGCAACGGGAGCCAATCCTTTCGTGCTCTACGTGCCCGACGAACAGCGCGGGTTTCCGGCCTTGAGCAAGACGATGGTGCTACGAGTGGAAGGCGCCGCAGCGCCCGTCTTTGCTGCGGTGGCGCGGATCGTCAACGAAACGGATCGGCGATTCGCGACGGCTCGTCCGGTCACGATGGAGGAGGTCGTTGCCGGATCGTTTGCAGAGTCGATTCAGCTTCGGTTTTTCCTGACGGTGTTCGCAGGCGTGGCGTTGGTGCTGGGCACCGTTGGGGTGTACTCTGTGGTGTCCTACTCGGTCGCGCGTCGCCGGGCTGAGCTTGGTGTTCGCATGGCGCTCGGCGCGGCGCCGGGGCAGGTGCTTCGCGAGGTGATTCTGCGGGGTGTCCTGCCGGTCGGCGCGGGTATCGCGGCGGGCTTGGTGCTGGTGCTGCTGCTGGCCCGGACAGCGTCGAGGTTCGTGTATGGGGTTTCTGCGTCGGATCCGGTCAGTATCAGTCTTGCTGCGCTGGTCCTGGCTGCCACCGGGCTTGCAGCGGCGGCAGTTCCGGCAACCCGGGCCTCGCGACTCAGTCCAATGGATTCACTGCGACGTGACTAGGCGTCCAGACCGGGGCATCCCGGACATTGACGAGGGGCAGGCCGAGTTCGGCCTGCCCCTCCCCGCACCTAGCGTGCTACCGAATTCGATCGTCTCCACCAGAGGTACACGGGCAGACCGAGCATGACGCCGCCCAGGCCGATGACGCCCTGAAGCGGGTTGTTGTAGACGGTGTTCAGAACGATGACGGCCGCCGACAGAACAAAGAGAATCGGGGTGATCGGGTAGAACGGCACCTTGAACGGGCGCGGAGCGTCCGGTTCCCGGCGTCGGAAGACGATCACGCTGAGCCCGCCGAGTCCGTAGAAAATCCAGCCGATGAAGACGACATAGGTGAGCAGAATGCCGAAGGTGCCGCTCATGGCGAGTACGGCTCCCCATCCGGCAATGGCGATGATGGAATTCGCCGGAGTCCCGAACTGGGGGTGAACCTCGCCCAGCTTCTTGAAGAAGATGCCGTCCTTGGCCATGGCGTAGAAGACGCGCGACGCCGTCAGGATGATGGCATGCGCAGCGCTGATGATCGAGATCAGGACCGGAATCGCGATCAGGCGCGCCGCGGTGGGTCCGAAAGTGTTGCCGACCGCATCGGAGGCCACCGTGGTGGAGAGGGAGAGCTTCGTGGGGCCGAGCCCGGCGACGTATCCGACGTTGGTCAGCACATAGATCACGATGATCGCCAGGGTACCGAAGACCAGCCCGCGCGGAAAGTTGCGCTGCGGATCCTTGACCTCGCCGCCGATGAAGGTGGCGTATTGCCACCCTTCGTAGGCCCAGAGCACGCTGATCATGGCCAGCAGGCCGCCACTCAAGAGCGTGGCATTCCAGCTGGGCGGCATGGCCTCGGTTACCTCAGACAATCCGGTGCCGAACAACGGGAGGGCGACAATCAGGAAGACCAGCGCCAGCGCCTTGGCCGCGGTTGCCACCGTCAGGACAGTCGCGCTTTGCTTGGTGCCGCGGAGGTTGAGGAATGCGAGCGTGCCCAGCACGACCAGGGCAACGACCTTCTTGCCCACGCCCGAAAGGCCTGGGAAGAGGGCGGCCATATTGTCACCCGTCGCGACGGCCAGCGCGGCCAGCGAGCCACTTGCGATCACGACGAAGAGCGTCCATCCGTACATGAACGCCCAGACCGGCCCGAACGCATCGCGGATGTAGGCGTAGAGGCCGCCGGTGCCGGTGCGCGTGCAGCCCAGCTCGGCGTACGTCAGCGCACCGAGCAAGGTCAGAATGCCGCCCACAATCCACACCCCGATGGCCATGCCGACATAGCCGCCAGAGTTGGCCATGACGCCGCCCGGGGTGAGAAAGATGCCCGAGCCGATGATGGTGCCCATGGTGATGACGGCCACATCCTTGGCCGTCAGGGTCCGCTTGAGTTCGTCAGACATCGCCAGCTCCACGCGCAGATGAGGACGACGGCAGCCGTCGCCAGATGTAATAGACCGGGAACGCGAGCAGTGTGGCACCGATCCCGATCAGTCCCTTACGAGGATCCTGGACCACCGTATTCAACACGATGGCGAATCCCGCCAGCACGAACAGGAGCGGCGTGAACGGGTAGCCCGGAACCTTGAACGGGCGGGGCAGGTCGGGCTGCTTGCGGCGGAGCACCACGACCGCCAGTCCGACCAGCGAATAGAAGATCCAGCCAACGAAGACGACGTACTCGAGCAGCACATCGAAGGTACCGGATGCGGCGAGTGCCGCGGCCCAGACACCGGATGCAATCAGCGCAACCGCCGGCGTTCCCCAGCGCGGATGCACCGTGGCCATCCGCCGGAAGAAAATCCCGTCCCTGGCCATCGCATAGTAGACCCGGGAACTGGTCAGCGAGTTTGCCTGCGCAGCCGTCAGCATCGAGATGATGATCGGAATCGCAATCAGGGTCCCGGCCATCGGGCCGAGCAGCCGGCTGGTGGCGTCGATTGCCACGCGGTTCGACGCCATCAGGTCGGCAGGACCGAGCGCAGCCGTGTAGGCCAGGACCGCGGCGACGTAGATCAGCACCAGTGCCAGCGTGCCGAGGGCCAGACCCCTGGGAAAGTTTCGCTGCGGGTCGATCGTTTCTCCCGCGACGAAGGTCACGTACTGCCAACCCTCGTAGGCCCAAAGGACCGCAATGACCGCGAGCCCTGCCGCGGTCAGCAGACTGAAGTCGAAGCTGGCCGGCCAGACCCGGTCGACCTGCTCGAAGCCGTTCCCCAGCAGCGGCAGCGCCACGATCAGCACGACGATGGCGCCGACTTTGAGGACGGTGCCGATGCTGAAAATGGTTGCGCTGCGCGAGGTGCCCGTCGTGTTGATGGCGGTAATCAGCAGGGCGAGCACCACGGCTAGGATCTGCTGGGCCAGGTCGCCCATCGGAATCAGACCGGCAATGTAGGTCGCGGACGCGACCGCCAGGGCCGCAACCGTGCCCGAAGCGATCACGACGAAGAGGGTCCACCCGAATGCAAAGGCGACCGCCGGTCCGAAGGCCTCGCGGAGATAGACGTACAGGCCGCCGGCCTTCGGGTTGGCCGCCGCCAGCTCCGCATAGCTGAGCGCACCCATGAACGAGAGCAGGCCACCGAGGATCCAGACCGACGTGGCCACCCCGATGGTGCCACCGGAGGCTTCGAGGACACGTCCCGGCACCAGGAAGATTCCGGATCCGATCACCCCGCCCACGGTCAGCAGCGCGACCGTTTTCGCGGTGAACACACGTTTCAGTTCCGCCATTACCACCGCCCCCGATCGCCGACTCGTTCGATGACACGTCCCAGCCGGTCGGCTGCGTTGCGCCAGTTGATTTCCACCGCTTCCTTTGCTTTCTCCGCATTGCCAGCCGCAATGGCGTTGATGATCGCCTTGTGCTCCGCCGCCGAGGTGGCGATCTCGCCGGTCAGGTAGCTCACATACAGCCGCTCATAGCGTTCCGCCTGCGGCTTGACCGAGCTATGCAGCAACAGCAGCCGTGGCCCCCCAGCCACCTGTACGGTGAGGTTGTGGAACTGTTCGTCGAGGTCCCAGAGTCGATTGTGGTCGGGTCGGCTCGCCTGGGCTGCCTTCTTGAAATCGTTGTTGATCGCGGTCAGACTCTTGACCAGCGTCTGACGCTGCGCCGCCGGCAGCTCGGCCGCGCTGGCTGCGGCGAGCGCTTCCAGTTGTGCGACGATATTGAATAGCTCGTGGGCATCCTCACCCGTGAGCGGGGCGACCGTCGGCCGCGATTGACGCATCGCGGGCGAGTCGACGATGTAGCCCTCCTGCTGCAGCCGCTGCAGCGCACCCCGCACCGGAGTGCGGCTGACCCCGAAGCGACTGGCGATGTCCGTTTCGACGAGACGGCTCCCGGGGGCCAGCCGCCCCAGTACGATGAGTTCCCTCAGCTGTTCGTAGACTTGTTTCGGCCGCGGGGCGCGCCGGCTCGGACGGGTGGTGCTCCGTTTGCGGGGGGTCATTGGGTCGGCCCACCCCTGCGCCGCAGGGCGGCGCCAGACACAGTCGAATGGCTTGCTTCGATTGTCACGGCAACTCCGTCGAAACGGGTGTCAGGATACCGCCGGCGCAAGCCACGAGTGGCGCGTTGCGCACCGGCAGTGCATCGCTACGATAATGCCTCGTGGTCGCGGTAACGAACAATGTTCAGGAAAACGGCGGTCGCGGGACAGGAGACGCGACGCGAAACAGATTTGTATACAAACTTACGAGCAAGGTCGGCACTTGCGCCAGCCCCGAACGAAGCCAGTAGGGCCGATCGGCCCTATCAGAGTGCTTGACAATGCAGCCGGTTGCGCGGACCTTGTGCGCCACATCCTATGAACCGTCGCATCCTCACTGCCATTGGCGGTCTCTTGCTGCTCGGCTCCGCCGTCGCCGTAGCTGTCCGCGGAGCGGGGCCCCTCCCGCCGCTTGGCCCGCTGCTCGACCCGGCGCACGGGGTCTGGGCCACCGCGCGCGCCGCGCTGCCGCTCGGCGAGCGCACCATCCGATCCCGAATCTTTGAGGGCGAGGTCCAGGCCGTTGTCGACGGGCGCGGAGTGCCCCACATCTATGCAGACGACGAACTCGACGCGTATCGTGCGCTTGGGTACCTCGTCGCCCGCGACCGTCTGTTCCAGCTCGAACTCCAGACCCGGGCTGCCGCAGGCACACTGACCGAACTGGTCGGCGCGCGCGCGCTCCCCCTCGATCGCGAGTCTCGCAGGTTCGGTTTCAGTCGCCTCGTCGAGCGCCGCTTGGCCGCGGTCGACAGCCAGAGTGGGGCATTTCGCGCCATGACGGCGTATGCTGAAGGGGTCAATGCCTGGATCGGGTCGATGCGGCCGGGTGACGTTCCCCTCGAGTACCGTCTGCTGGGCAAGCAGCCGGCCCGATGGGACGCCCGCAACACCTACCTGCTGCTGGCCCGGATGGCGTTGATGCTTGCCTACAACGATCCGTCGATCGTGAAGGCGCGCGCGGCCGCGCGGGTCGGCTGGCAGGCTGCCGAGGCTTTGTTCCCGGTCGAGGCACCGATACAGGAGCCGATTCAGCCCAACCCCGGAGACACGACCCGGGTCAGGTTCGGACCGATTCCACCTCCAGGCCCCCCAGACTCCGCCGCGGGGGCGCTGCTCGCCGGCTTCGATGCCCTGCCGCGCTGGCTCGCCGGAACCCGTGCCAGCGCCGATGATGCCATTGGGAGTAACAACTGGGCGGTGGCTCCCTTCCGATCCGCCTCGGGGCGGACCCTGCTGGCGGGAGATCCCCACCTCGAGCTGTCGCTTCCTTCGATCTGGTATCAGGCCCACCTGGTCGTTCCCGGCCAGCTCGATGTGGCAGGGGTCACGCTACCCGGCGCGCCGTGGGTCATCATCGGCTTCAACCGCGACATCGCCTGGTCTTTCACTAACACGGGCGCCGACGTCAGCGACTTCTACCGGGAGACCGTCGACGACGCGGGCGTTCCAACCACCTATCAGCTGGACGGAACCTGGCACCCGCTCGAGCTCCGGGTCGAGACCTACCGATCGCCCTCCGGGGCTGTCCTGGCCATCGATACGGTTCGGTTCACCCATCGCGGCCCGCTCTGGCAGGTCGATGGCGGATGGCTCTCGATGGCCTGGACGGTCTACCGGTCCGAGATGAGCGGCGCGGAGTTTCAGGCGATCGAGCGGGTCCGATCGGTTCCGGAGTTTCTAGCGGCCACAGCCGGGTTCGCGGTACCTGCGCAAAATATGCTCGTCGCCGATCGCCACGGTTCCATTGCGATCCGATCGACCGGGACGTTCCCGATCCGGCCGTATTCGGGGCGGGGCGATGTGATTCGGGACGGCTCACAGTCAGCCGCGGATTGGACGGCCAATCTGCCTCTCGCCGAGTATCCCTTTGCCCAGGATCCGCCGCAGGGATTCCTCGCATCGGCAAACCAGCAACCGGTCGATCCTGCCGCCAACTCGCGGTATTTCGGCGCCCATTGGTACAGCCCCTGGCGTGCCATCCGGATCAACGATCTGCTGCGCGCGGAGCCCGCCGTGACGGCCGATGTGATGCGACGGTGGCAGGTGGACCCCGGCAGTGCCCGAGCCGATGCCTTCATGCCGCACCTGCTCGGAGCCGGGCTATCGGCTGCCCGGCTTGCCGGGGCCCCCGACAAGGCGCGGGATGCCCGTGCGCTGCTGGCGGCATGGGACCGACGCTACACCCTGACGAGTACCGGTGCGGTGTTGTTCGAAGCGGTCATGGCCGAGCTGGCGCGGCGGACCTGGGACGAACTCGCCGGGCCAGATAGCGCCGTTCGGTTGCCGAATGAGGCGCCTCCCCGGCCGGCCGATGCGCTGCTGTTTGGTCTTCTCGGTCAGCCGCAGAACAGCTGGTGGGACGACCGGCGCACCGAGGCGACCATCGAGACGCGGGACGACATCGTCGAGATGGCGCTGGCCGCGGGCCTCGACTCTGTCATCGCAAGGCATGGTCCGCCCGGCGAGTCGTGGCAGTGGAACAAGGTGCATAGCGCCAATGTCCACCACCTCCTGCGCATCCCCGCGCTGTCGGCCTTGGGGCTGAGCGTGAGCGGTGGTCCGAGCACCTTGAGCCCCACCAGCGGGCGCGGAACCTTCGGGGCCAGTTGGCGTATGGTGGTGGAACTCGGCGCTGAGGTGCGCGCTTGGGGTATCTACCCCGGCGGCCAGTCGGGCAATCCCGTTAGCCGGCATTACCGGGACCAGCTCCCCGCCTGGCTGACGGGGCAACTGGACTCCCTGGTCGTGCCGGCGTCGGTAGACGAGTTTCCTGCCGGTACCCCGAGCCGCCTGACTTTCACGGGGGCCAGCCGATGATGGTGTTCTTCTGGCTGCTGGTAACGGCCAACGCGGCGGGATTTGGGACGCTCGCCGTGGGATGGTGGGCGCTTGCAGTCGTGGCCGTTGTGGCGGGGTTCGCGGCTCCGGAGCGGGCTCGACCGCTCGTGGCGGTACCGCTCGGTGCGCTACTCGGGTGGGGGATCCTGCTGTTTCGGAGTGCGCGGGTCGACAACTTCTCGGGGTTGACCGACCTGCTCAATCAGCTGCTGCCGGTGCCCAGTCTGGTCCTCGCCGCCCTGACGCTGCTGCTCAGTGTTGTGCTCGGCATGGGTGGCGCGATGGTCGGGGCGGCCCTGCGCAAGGTGCCGCCCCGGACCTAGCAGCTTGTTAGCGGCGCGTCGTAACGAGGATTGCCCCGCCGCCGTAATCGGTTCCATACTTCGTACTGGCGTTGGTGCCGCTCAGGTAGCGAATCTCCATGATCGAAATGGCGCTGATCTGGCGGAGCGTCTCGACATCGCCGTGCGGACTTCCATCGAGCACGACCCGCGGCCGTGGGGTCGCATTGGCCGATGAGCCGCTCATCATGGTGGTGGCGCCGCGGGTCCGGAGGAACGTGGGCCGAAGGCGCTGTACGATTTCCATTCCGTTCGAAACCTGATTGCGTACGTCGTCGATCTCGTCCATCGTGATGACATCAGGATTCCGCTTCGGTTTCTTCTCTTGCTTGGCTTTCTCGGGTTGGTCTTGTGCCACGGCCGGAGCCGCCGCCACCGATGCGGTCAAGGCGGTGAGAACGAGGAGCGCGGCAAGTCTTGCCATGGGAAACCTCCAAGGTCGAGACTGACAAGGTCGAGACTGAAAAACAGGCATCAGGCCTTGGGAACGAAAAAGAGGCCCGTCACCTTATTCTCGCTGTTATAGGCGATTTGCGCAACGAGTTCGGCGTGCTCGAATGTCAGGGGCACCAGAACCACGCGGATCGCTCCCTGTTCGACCACGGTTGGTGTTCCAGCTGCGCTGAAGGCGCCGACTTGTGTGGTCAATTGTTTCCAGGCATCAGCCAGCTTGGCAGCGGGCAGCTGAACCGCCATGGTCGAGTCCCAGGTGGCCGTCGCCTGCTCAAACTCGCCGGCGCGGAGATGACTGACCACCCGCTTGGCTCGCTCGATCACGTCGGGGTCCTGCCGGACAGCAGAGCCAGCGGGCCCGGACGCCGCGGCGCTCGAGAGCGAGGCGGGTGGAACCGCCGCGCCGATCCCGATGATGAGCGCGGCTGCAAGGATCGAAATATTCATAACGGCTCCGGCAAAGAAGGATCTGACTCTGACAACTCGTTCCCGCGGGCTCGCCCGCGTCCTGCCTGCGCCAGCGCCTGCTTGAGGGCATACTCGATCTGCCCGTTCAGGCTGCGGAACTCATCCGCTGCCCAGCGCTGCAAGCTTTCGTGCAGCGCCGGGTCGATGCGGATCAGAACCGACTTGCGTTCCGCCACGAGTCGACGGTCAGCTGTACAGCGTGCCGGTGTTGACGACGGGTTGGGTAGCCCGTTCGCCGCACAGCACGACCAGCAGGTTCGACACCATCGCGGCCTTGCGTTCGTCATCGAGATTGATGACGCCCCGCGCCGAGAGCATTTCCAGGGCGCTCTCGACCATCCCGACCGCACCCTCGACGATCTTGTAGCGCGCCGCCACGATCGCGGCCGCTTGTTGCCGCTGGAGCATGGCCTGGGCGATCTCCGGGGCATACGCCAGGTGGCTGATGCGGGTTTCGAGCACATGCACCCCAGCTTTTTCGAGCCGCTCCTGCACGTGTGTCTCGAGCAGCTTGGCCACCTCGGCGGGACTGCCACTCAGCGATGCCTCATCGCTATGGGAGTCGTACGGGTACGAGGAGGCCAGCTGCCGCAGGGCCGCTTCACTCTGAACCCGGACGAAGTTCTCGTAGTCGTCGACCTCGAACAGGGCGTGCGCCGTCTCAACGACCTGCCAGACGACCACCGCCCCGATTTCGATCGGGTTGGAGTGGCTGTCGTTCACTTTGAGCTTGGCGGTCTCGAAGTTCCGAACCCGAAGCGACAGCTTGTGTTTGACGGCAAAGGGATTGGTGTACCAGATCCCGGCGGTCTTACTGGACCCGGTGTAGCGGCCAAACAGCGTCAGGACTCTGGCCTCGTTCGGGTTGACCACGAAGATGCCACCTAGGAGAACCAGCGTAACCAGCGCGCCAATGACGGCCACGACCACGAGCGGTATGTTCGCCCTGGTGACTCCCGACACGAATGCCCAGGCGGCTCCGCCGAGGGCGGCCAGCAACAGGACCAGCATGAGGAGTCCGGAAGGAAGTCGCACTTCGCGTTCTTGGAACGTCGCCATTTCGGGGGTCCGGTTAGGGTGATACCGATATGATATCACTTTGCTATCCAGCGGTCAACCACGCCGTTTTCCAACGTTTGGGGCCGTGGGGTAGTCCAATTCGTCCGAACACCTCGACGAGAACCCTTGTTTGGCCGCTGCCGCTTTGCCCGTTGAGCCTGCGTTGTCGCTGCATCCTGCAGTGAAGGAAACCGACGATGTCGCGTTGGCCGCGCGCGGGGACGCCGCGGCGTTCGAGCGGCTGTACCACGCGCATGTGGCACGCGTCAATGCGCTGGCGCGGTGGCTGGTCGACCCGGCCGAGGTGGAGGATGCCGTGCAGGACGTCTTTATCCGGGTCTGGCAGAAGATCGGCACCTTTGCCGGGCAGAGCGCCTTCGGGACCTGGCTCCACCGTGTCGCGGTCAACGCCATGCTCCGACGCCGACAGGTTGCCGGGCGTCACCGGTCCCGCCACACGGCCGACGACCTGGTGCTCGACTCGATTGCCGCGCCGGTTCACCATCCGGACCTTCGGGTGGCCATCGAACGCGCCGTGGATGCGCTGCCGGCTGGGGCGCGGGAAATCTTCGTCCTCCATGACATGGAGGGATTCAAGCATGACGAGATTGCTTCGCTGCTCGGGATCGACCCGGGCACGTCGCGATCGCAGCTGCACCGGGCGCGGATGATGTTGCGCCGTGTCCTGGCGGCGTGAGTGGGAGGGCAACGATGAGCGAACCGCTGCATTCGGAATGGACCGATCTGCTGTCGGGGTATCTCGACGAGGAGCTCGATCCTGTCACCCGGCGTCGGGTTGCCGACCATCTGGCGGCGTGCGCCACCTGCCGGGAGGTGCTGGCCGATCTCGAGGAGATCGTCGTGGCCGCGCCGCACTACCGCGGCCGTGTTCCCGAGCGGGACCTCTGGACCGGGATCGCGAGCGCCATCGAAGCAGACCGGGTACGTCCGCTTCCGGTTGGTCGGCGCTGGCTGAGTGGCTCCGCCCGTCGCCTGCTGGCCGCCGGCATCACGCTGGCCGTGCTGGGCGGCGGCGGGGGGTACTGGCTGGCGCAGCAGAGTCGGGCGGGTGCCGCCCTGCCAGTGGCCGAGCTGCCGATAGCCGGGCAGGCCATCCCGGCCGGCTTCGACAGCGAAGCCTATGATCGCGCGGTCGCTGAGCTTGAGGAGGTACTGGCCGCCAATCGGAATCGTCTCGATACCGCGACCGTGCGAGTCGTCGAGGAAAGCCTGCGGACCATCGATGACGCCATTGCCGACGCACGCCTGGCAATCCAACGCGACAGCGCCAACGCGTATCTCAATGGTCAGATTGCGGCGCACCTGCGGAAGAAAGTGACGGTCCTCCGGCTGGCCGCCCGGGCCCTCGGTTCGGAAACTTAAGGACGGTATGGTGTGATGATTCCATTGACGATGGTGCTTCTGTCGACGCTCGCGGCGCAGCAACCGCGCTTCGATACCGATACGACGGTCGCGGTGCCGCAAGGTGCGCGGTTACGGCTGCAGAACCAGAACGGCGATATCCTGATTCGCACCTGGAACCGCCAGGAAATGCGAATTCAGGCAATGCACGCCGCACGGGCGCGCGTCGAGGTCGACGTTCGGGGCCAGATGGTCGACGTCCGGGTCCGAGACCGCCTGGGAATGCCGCGCGCCGTGGACTATGAGTTGACCGTGCCGGCCTCGATGGCGCTCGATGTGGGCGGAATGAGCGCCGAGATCTCGATCGACGGGATCCGGGCGCCGGTCAAGGCCAATACGCTCGAGGGCAACATCACCCTGCGAGGCGGGACGGAGTCGATCAGTCTGACGGCGTTATCGGGGCGAATCGAGGTGTCGGGAGCACGGGGTCGGCTCGAGGTGCGAGCGGTTTCGAACGATGTGGCGATTGCCGATGTGGAAGGAGACGTGATCGCGGAGAGCGTCAGCGGCAACATCGATATGCGGAACGTCGTGTCGCGGTCGGTCGATGCGCAGGTCGTGAGTGGCAACGTTGTCTTCCAGGGGCCGATCGACGATCGCGGCACCTATACGATGGTGTCCCACAGCGGCAACGTCACCCTGGCGCTGCCCGACAACGCCAACGCCACGATCGCCGCATCAGTCTCGAGCGGAACGGTGCGATCGAGTTTCTCGATGTCGAGCGAGCGTCAGAGCCGTCGTCTGACCCGGTATCGGCTCGGGTCCGGTACCGCATCGATCGACGTCGAGACCTTCAGCGGCAACGTCCGCATCCTGCGGACTGCCGAACTCGAATCACCGCGACCTTCCCGAAGGGACCGGGGCCGAGACCGGGATCGGGGACGGCCGGATCGGGATGAACACAGCCTCGAGGCCGGGATTTCTGCAGCAATCATGTCGAGTATCGACAACGGGAGGGATGAGCCATGAAAGTCGTCGTTGCGTTGGTCACGATCGGCGCTGCCTGGGGCGCAGCGGGCCTCGAGGCGCAGGACTTCAAGTTCGACCGCAATCTGGCGGAGGGACAGCGGTTTGCACTGCGGAATATCGTGGGCGACGTTCGGGTCGAAGGGACCAGCGGCCGAACGGTCCAGGTCGAAGCGGTCAAGCGCGAGGGTCGCTACGGCAACGCGGACGACGTCGAGATTCGGGCGGTCGAGATCGACGGTGGCGTGGCCATCTGCGTCTACTACCCCGGGCAGTACTCGCGCAGTGACCGGCGTCGGAACGACCGCGACGACCGCGAGGACCGCGACGACCGGGACAACAGGCGCAATCGCAACCGCGACAACAACGTCTGCCACCGTGACGGTCGCTGGAGCAGCAACGAGCGCAACGACACGCGGGTGGACTTTGTCATCAAGGTGCCGACCGGCCTCCGCCTCGACCTCAAGACGGTCTCCGGCGATGTCTGGGGCCGCAACCTCCGCGGCAGCATCGACCTTGCGACCGTCTCGGGCCACCTGGAACTGATTGACGCTACGGCTGACGTGCTCGAGGCCTCCTCGGTCAGCGGCAGCGTGGACCTCGAGGGGATCAGCGCTCGCGAGGTGAGCGCCGAAACCGTGAGCGGGAATGTCAACTACGCCGGATCGATCGAGGGAAGGGGCAGCTACGATTTCAAAACACTGAGCGGGAACGTGTTGCTGACGTTGCCGAAACAGCCTGACGCTCGCGTCTCGGCGAACACGTTCAGTGGTCGGGTGCGCTCCGAGTTTCCGCTTGAGCAGGATACCCGGCGTCGGCGGAACCGCGCCAGCGGGACCTGGGGCAATGGCGGCGCGCAGCTCGATCTGGAATCGTTTTCCGGCAACATCACGATCCGCACCACCCGCTAATTCCCTCTATCGTCGCTTCGGTCGCCCGGTGCAACGGGCGGCCGGGGCGTTCCGGGGCTGCCCTGCTCACGCCGTGAGCGAGCGCCAGCCGTGCATAGAACAGTCAGTGCGGCGTGATGAGCGCCTTGAGGACCGTTTGCTGTTCGACGGCGTGGAGCGCCTCGCCGGCTCGGGTCAGGTCATAACGGGCCGACACCATCTCGGCCCAGGGAACCCGGTCCTGGAACCGCGCCGCGATGGCCACGGCACGGTGGAAGTGTGAGAAGTCGGATCCCCAGCAGCCGCGGATCTCGACATGCTTGCGATTGATCTGCCCATGTGGATTGATCTCGACCGGGCCATGATCGGTATACTGTCCGACCACCACGACGCGGCCTCCGTCCCGCACGAGGTCGAGTGCCTGGGGCACGGCTTCAGGCCGTCCCGCGGCTTCGATCACGACGTCGACGCCGCGCCCGCCGGTCAGGGCTCGGACCGCCTCGGTCCGTTCCTCGGAACTCTGCGAGAGGCTCAAGGTATCGGTTGCGCCCATCCTCCGGGCAAACGCGAGTCGATCGTCCGGCGCGCCGATGGCAATCACGGTGCCGGCGCCGGAAAGCGCAGCGAGCGCAATGGCCGATTGCCCCACCGGTCCCACGCCCAGCACGGCAACACTCTGCCCCAGTCGAAGCTCAGCGCGATCGAGCGCGTGGATCGAGGTGGTCAGGCCGCAGCCGCCGCCGATGAAGGTCTCGGGCGCCAGGGCGCCGGGGAGCCGAATCATCTTGACGCCGGGCTTGATCCAGAGGTTGTCGGCCCAGCCGCCTAACGGTCCGTCCTTGGCGCCGTAAGTGATCCCGTAGACTTTGCGATGCGGGCATCGGGTCGTCTGCTTCGCCACGAGGCACTGATAGCACGCGTTGCAGGTTTCGTGGACATCGAGAAAGGTCACCACGTCGCCTTCGCGGAAAGGAATCCCGTCGAGGTCGGCGATGGGGCCCCCCAGTTCCACGATCCGACCGACCGAGACGTGACCGGGAATCAGGGGGTAAGGCACCCCGGCCAGGCGTCCATGGTGCAGATGGACATCGGTGCCGCAGACTTCGGAATACAGCGTCTCGAGGAGGGCCGCTCCCGGTTCGAGCTCGGGAATCGCGATCTCGGTCAGTTCGACCGCATGGTCAGGAGCGGGAATGATGGCAGCACGGCAGGAGCGCGACATCGTCAGCTTGCCAGCAGTTCGATGGTGACGCCGTGTGCCTGGCTGTCGGGAATCATCACCGAACGCCGGCCAAAGGCGGTGTGGGGCACGGATTGATCGTCGAGCCAGCGCCGTGCGGCCCCAAGATCCCGCACCGCGACCGTCAAACCGATGCCGCGGGCTTGGCCGAACGCCGAGGCAGGTTGGCCGAGCCGATGCGCCGCATACACTGGTGAGACAATCCAGATTCGGGTGCCCAGCAGGTCGAGCGCAATCCCGCCGGGGTGGGGGTGAACGCTGGCGCGGCCCAGCAGCCGATCGTAGGCCGGAGTGACTGCCGCCGGATCGGGGTGCACGATGGTCAGGGCCACGAGTTCCGTTGCCGCGTTGGCGTGACGCTGCCACTCCGGTCGCCAGACCAGCTCGGGTGTATGGTGCTGGCAAACGAAGCCGGGCAGGGCAGGCGTCGCCTCGGCCGGCAGCTGGGTGATCGTGAACCGGGCCTCGACCACCGCTCCGTCGAGCCGGACCGGACGGCTGAAGTCGAGCAGGTCTGAGGCCGCGATACCGCGGGCTCGTAGGGTGGCTTGGGTATGGGCCGCGTCTCGGGAGCCGTAGGCGATGCTCGCGAGCTGCTCGCCAGCTGCCAGTGTTTCCCGCCAGCGCCGATTTTCTTCCCGCGGCTCGACCACGGTCAGCAGCTCGAGGTAGGTTCGCCCCAGCATGACCGTGTGGTTGGCGGTTCCGAGTTTGGGGTGGCCACCACGCGCGGTGAGGGTAAAACCGAGCCGGCGGTAGGTCGCCGCTGCCCGATCGAGGTCCCGGACGGCGTGAACGGCATGGTCGAAATGGAGCATCGGATTCGTAGTCTCGAGTTGCGGTCAATCTATCCCGGACGATCGAGCCTTGATACCATGGGCGCGCCCGCCGAGCTTTGGGCAACCGTTCGGAGGAGGTTGTGTGATGCCGGAATTAGCCAATCCCCACAAGATTCAGCACCGGATGACCACGACGGCCCTGGTGCTCGAGGGCTACCGGGTGGTCGAAACGCTCGGCGTGGTGCTGGGTGTAACCGTCCGATCGCGGTCGATCGTCGGCTTTACGCTTGCCTCGTTTGAAACGATTCGGGGCGGTCGGATCAAGCGCTTTGTCGAGCTCTGTGAGCGGACTCGAGCCGAAGCCTTCGAGTTGATGCTCGAGCATGCCGAGCAGCACGGAGCCAACGCCGTTCTGGCCGTGCGCTACGATGCGACCGAGGTGATGCACGGCGTCACGGAAGTGCTCTGCTACGGCACGGCGGTGCTGGTCGAACCAGCGTAGGTGACGCATTCGTTTGCTCCGGGTCCGGGCCATTCCGGTACTCGTGGGCGGGGGCGGGCACGATATCATCGACGCGTCCCCGAGCCTGGAGTGCGTTGGTGTTGTCACGGATTCGGTCGGCCGCCGTTCTCGGTATCGACGCCTACCCGGTCGAGGTGGAAGTGGACCTTGCACCGGGCTTGCCTTCCTTCACGACGGTCGGGTTGCCGCACGGCGCGGTCAAGGAGGGCCGTGAGCGGGTGGCTGCCGCAATCGTCAACTCGGGTTTCGAAGTACCCCTCAAGCGCATCATCGCGAATCTGGCCCCGGCGGACGTTCCCAAAGCGGGCTCTGCCTTCGACCTGCCCATCGCGGTCGGCATTCTTGCTGCCAGCGGCCAGATCAAGCCGATAGACCTTGCCGGGGGCCTCTGCTTCGGCGAACTCGGCCTCGAGGGCGACCTGCGCCCGCTGCGAGGCACCCTGTCGCTCGTCTCGTGCGCAAAGCAGGTTGGCGCGGAGTGGATCGTTCTTCCGGAGCCGAACCAGCGCGAAGGCGCCCTGGTCGATGGCGTCCGGATTCTCGGTGCTCGGACCTTGCGCGACGTCGTTGCGCACCTGGAGGGACGATCGGAGCCGATACCCCGCTCGGACGAACCGCAAAGCGTCGTGACTCGGCCCGTCGACGAGGCCGACTTTGCTGAGGTTCGCGGACAGCGCGCTGCGAAGCGGGCCCTGGAAGTGGCGGCTGCGGGGGGCCACAACCTCCTCATGGTTGGCCCGCCAGGTAGCGGGAAGACGATGCTGGCGCGCCGCCTGCCGAGTCTGCTTCCCTCGCTCGATGCTGAGGAGGCCCTGGAAGTCACCAAGATCCACAGCGTGGCGGGCCTGCTGCCGGCTTGGGGCGGCCTCGTTACGGCGCGTCCCTTTCGCGCTCCTCATCACACTGTCAGTGATGCCGGCATGTCAGGCGGTGGCCAGCATCCTCGACCTGGTGAGGTGAGTCTGGCCCACCACGGCGTGCTGTTTCTGGACGAGCTGCTCGAGTTCAGACGTAACGTGCTCGAGGTCCTGCGTCAGCCGCTCGAAGACGGCCATGTCACACTTTCTCGCGCAGCGGTCAGTGTGAACTATCCTGCCCGGTTCATGCTGGCGGCCGCGATGAACCCGTGCCCCTGCGGGTTCCTCGATGATCCGGTCAAGGCCTGTCTCTGCTCGCCCGATCGGATCCGATCCTACCGAGCCAGGCTCTCGGGACCTCTGTACGACCGGATCGACTTTCATGTCTCCGTTCCTGCGCTGGCCTGGCAGGACCTTGCAGACCCCGCGCCCGTCGAGTCGAGTGCAGCCGTCCGCGCGAGGGTGGACGCAGCCCGGCTGCGTCAGCGAGCCCGATTGCGGGGTAGGCGAGGGGCGCGCACCAATGCGTACTTGCAGGCGCGCGACATCGATCGCTGGTGCCGGCCCGATGCGGAGGGGCGGCGCTTGCTCGAGGCGGCCATGCATCGATTGGGGTGGTCGGCTCGGGCCTACGCACGAGTGCTCAAAGTGGCCCGCACCGTGGCCGACCTCGAAGCAGCCGACGTCATCCGCGCACCGCACGTAGCGGAGGCGGTGCAATATCGGATTCTCGATCGATCGCGCCGGCCGGACGCCTAACGATCGGTCAGGTCGACTGCCAGACGTAGTCGGTACTGGTCCGGCCCGATCGAGCCGGCCACGGTGCGGAGCGGCAGCAAGTCGAGGAGCCGGATTCGATAGCCGTCCTCGGCCCAGGCCGTCGGGAGCGGATTGTTTACCAGAATGGGTTCCGCAGGGCCGCCGCCAAAGATCTCGAGTTCGATGCCTGCCTGTCCCTCGGTAACACACAGGGCATCGATCGGGCAGCGGGAATCGGCCACCACGCGGCGGAAGCCGATGATCAGCGGCGTACCGGCAACGCGAACGCTCTGATTCGGGGCCAGCTCGAACTCCTGTCCGAGTGCGACTTCCTGCGAGTCAGTGCCCAGGCAGCCGCTCAGGGCCAGCGTCAGGGTGAGGAGGAGGGTCAGCAACTTCATGGCCTGCAATATCCTTCGCGAACGAAAACGGGTGCTCGCACTCGAGGTACGGTTCTCTTTCAGTACGTAATCGGTGACCGGGATGGTTCAGGATTGCGTAGCTGCAACGACCGTACCACCGGTGGAGCCGCCTAAGTCGCTGTCACTGCAGGGCGTTAGGCCGAGGCTGTGTTGTTCCGACACGCCGTCCCGACACAGGCCTGGGGGCAGCCAGAGCCTAACGGGGGAGGGTGGTCAGGTCTCTCCTGGAAACGCAGCCCGCATCCGTTCGATGATGGCGAGTTCGAGGTTCCCAGTTGTGGCACAGGCAACCCGATCATTGCGCCCGCCCGGAACGTCGACCGCATCAGCGGTGATTTCCAAATTGATCTGGGACTTGTCGGGGCCGCCAGCCGCGATCCGACTGTGAAAGTTCAGGTAGACGTACCAGGTGTCAGCGTTAGGCCCGGTCAGCCCCTGGCCGCACGAGAAGTAGCGGGACAACGTCGTCTTGCCCAGTCTGCGAACCAGGCGATGTCGGACCATGGCAATCTGTCGTGGTGCGGTCTGGTCGTCTTTGATCTTGAGGCCCAGGTCATCCAGTGTCTTGAGCAGGACCCGATGAACCGAGTCTGCCGGGCCGGCGACGGCACCGCTGGTTCGACCGAGGTCACGATTGAAGTTGAAATTGCCCCACTCGGTTCGGGCCGACTCCTGAGCCTGAGCCGCCAAGGTGCCAGCGGTCAACAGGGTGGCCGCAGTTGCGATCAGTCCTCGCATCGGTGATAACTCCTCGGTGTCGGTCAACAGGTCGGGGTGCCATCAGTGCGACCCGCAGCTACTCGGCAGACCCTGATAGATTTGCACCCGTCTTACCAACGGGGATTGCCGTGGATCCGATTTGTCACACTCTCGCCGGTGCCGTACTGGCGCAGACTCGCCTTCGATCGCTGACGACTCGCGCCACTTTGACGTTGGTCCTTGCGGCCAACATTCCGGACATCGACATCATCGCGGCGTTCATGGGCCGCAACCTGGAGCTCCGGCGCGGCCTGACCCACGGGATACCCGCACTGATCGTCTGGCCGTTCATCGTCGCCGCCTTGATCTTACTCTACGACCGCTGGCGATCCAAACCCGGCGAGACCCGGGCCTCCTATCGCGGCCTCGTGATTCTCGCAGCCATCGGAACGGCCTCGCACCCGCTGCTGGATTTCCTGAACAGCTATGGCATGCGCTGGCTGATGCCGATGGTGGATCGCTGGTACTACGGTGATACGCTCTTCATCATCGATATCTGGATGTACCTCATCCTTGGCGTGGGCCTGGTGCTCGCTGTGCGGGCCCGTCGCCGAGGTCTGGCCGATTCGGCGCGGCCGGCCCACTGGGCGGTTGCGGCGGCGACCCTCTACGTCGCGCTGATGGCCGGGACGACCTGGCTCGGCCGACGAGCCGCCGGTGCCGAACTCGGTGAGGCGAAGCACCTGATGGTGGCAGCGGTGCCGGTCAATCCGTTCGTGAAGCAGCTCGTGGCCGACTATGGCGATCGGCTGATCGTGGGAACTGTACGGTTGCTGCCCACGCCGACGGTTCGACAGGAGCGGGAAGTGATGCGCGATGCACTATTCCCGGTCGCGATCCTCGCTGCGTCTCGGACCCGCGAGGGGCGGGCTTTTCTCGGGTGGGCCCGGTTTCCAGCGTCCGTGGCGCTTGGTCGCGACGATCTCGTGCGGATCTACGACCTGCGATACTCGGACGGCAGCGAGCCCTCGTGGGCCAGTGTCACCGTGCAGTGGAGTCTCGGGGGCCGATAGCCGCGACCAGACGGCCGAGCGCGGCGTGCGCCTGTCGGGCGGCGCGCTCGGCGGCGGCTCTCGAGGTCCAGGCGAATTGGACCTGCCCACCAAGAGGTACCTGCGCAAAGCGACCCAGGTCGGCGCCGATCACCGCGGCGACCTTGGGGTAGCCGCCAACGGTCGGCCCGTCGTGCAGAATCACGATCGGGTTGCCGTCGTCAGGCACTTGGATTGCGCCGAGGCAGGTGCCCTCCGAGGGCAAGGTGGCGCGGGTTCGCGGGTGAATCGTCGGCCCGGCAAGCCGTGACCCCATCCGGTCAGACTGGGGCAGAATTCGATACGGTGCGGAGACGAGGGCGGCGACGGCCCGCTCGTCGAACAGATGGTCGTGTCCTGCGCCCGTGATGCGGATCGGCGTCTCGGTCGGTGCGGCGATCGAATCTGCTGCCGTACCGGCTGGAGGTGCCGGGCTCGGCTCGCCCACGGGAAGCACGTCGCCGGGGCGGAGTCCCCGCCCGTGCCAGCCCCCCAGCCCGGTGGGCAGGTAGGTGGCTCGGCTTCCCAGCTGTTCCGGAACGGCCATTCCCCCCGAAATCGCGAGGTAGCCGAACCGGGTCTGCGGACCTGGCCCGAGGCGGAACCGGCTTCCCGCCGGGAGGGCGACGGTGGTTGCTGGCGGTAAGATCTGGTCTCCGCTCCGCCATTCGCCGACGGATCCCGTGGCAGCGACGAGAACCGAGTGGCTCGTCTCGATCTCGATCGGACCGAGCGTCAACTCGATCCCGGCGGTCGTCACGGGGTTGCCCACCAAGGCATTCGCGATGCAGAGCGCGGCGCGGTCCACGGCGCCCGACGGCGGGAGACCGATCGCCCGCTGAGAGGCCCAGCCGAGGTCCTGAATCGTGGCCAGTCCCGAGACGCTGCGAATCGTGAGGATCATCCGCCACTCGCCTCGAATCGGACCCGATCGCCCACGGTCAGCAGGGCGGGGGGCTGACGGTCGGGGTCGAAGAGCCGAAGCGAGGTGGTGCCGATGATCAGCCAGCCGCCTGGCGTTTCGGCCGGATACACCCCAGTCTGTGCCCCGGCAATGGCCACGGAGCCTGCGGGGACCCTGCTTCTCGGCGTCGCTCTCCGCGGCAGGACAAGGCAAGGGTCGAGCGGCTCGAGGTAGGCAAACCCTGGCACGAACCCAAGCAGCGCAACCTGATACTCCGGCGCGGTGTGTCGGTCGATGACCTCTGCGACTGTGATGCCGGCGGCTCGGGCAACCTCATCGAGATCCATACCATCGTACTGAACCGGAATGACAACGGTTCGCCCGACTCGTTCGGTTGGTGTTGGCGGCGCCAGCGTGAGCAGGGGAAGGATCCGATCCCGCAGCTCTTCGAAGGAGGTTTGGGCCGGGTCGAAGTGTACGGTCAGCGAGACGTACCCGGGGACCAGCTCGATCACACCGGCAAGTTTCCCGGCCTCGAGGACGGAGGCATGATGACGCACCACACGATCGAGTCCCGGCTGCAGTCGAGCACCGTACCGGATCACGATTCCCGCGTCGCCGTGCGGAGCGAGACGCGGTCTCATCAGGTCGCGAATGGCGCGACCTCGATACCCAGAATGTCGAGTCGCTCCCGGATGGCGCCGAGCACAGCGACAGCTGCGGAGCCGTCGCCGTGGACGCAGAGCGAGTCCGGCCGAACGATCCGGCGGGTGCCGTCGGTGGCAATCACATATCGATCGGTGATCATCCGCACTGCGCGTTCGACCATGGCGGGGATCTCGACCAGGATCGCACCGGGCTGGTCACGCGGCACCAGGCGCCCGTCGGATCGGTAGGCGCGATCGACGAACGCTTCGCGCGCTACTGCAACCCCCTCCGCTTCCGCCGTGGCCAGCATCGTGGTGCCGTCGAGCCCCAGCAGGATGAGATCGGGGTCGACGCTTCGGATGGCCCGTGCCACCGCGCGCGCGGTGGCCTCGTCTCGGGCGGCGCGGTTGTAGAGCGCACCGTGTGGTTTGACGTAGCGGAGTCGGGCGCCGTAGGCCGTACAGAAGGCGGCAAGGGCGCCGATCTGATAGATCAGGTAGGCCTCGATCTCATCCGTCGTGGCGTCGAGGTCGCGGCGACCGAATCCCTGCAGGTCAGGGTACCCAGGATGCGCACCAATCGTGACACGGCGTGCCGTCGCGCGCGACACCGTTTCCCGCATCACGACGGCGTCGCCCGCGTGGAATCCGCAGGCCACATTGGCAGAGGTCACCAGACTCAGTAACTCGGTGTCGGCTGTCAGTCGATAGCGGCCGAATCCTTCACCCAGATCCGCGTTGAGGTCGATCGTGCTCACATCGAGTCGGGCGGCGCAGGCGTCGGCGGGACGATCCGGAACGCGAAGTTCTGCTGGACCCACTGACGCACCGGCCGGTTGGCCTGGATCGCTGGCCGGAAGGACATCAGCGCGAGCGCGTTGCGCACCGAGTTGGTGAACTCGGGGTGGCTCGACTGAATCACCCGAATCGACAGGCTGTCGACCCGACCGGTGGAGTCGACCACGTAGTTCACGAACGTGGTACCCTCGACATTCTTGGCCAGGAGCTCGGCGGGATAGACCGGCGCCGCGCTGCGCGGATCGCGCACCACGGTCGAGTCGACTTCGATCTCGGTCAGCGCGGTCTCCTCTTCGAGGAGCGCGCCCGGCGGCAGGTCGGTTGGAAGCGGGTTGAGCAGATCGCCGGGCGGACCCAGCGCAATGGTCTCCTCTGGCTCGGCGTGTGCGAGCGGCTCTTCGGTTGCCCCCGAATGCTCGACCAGGCCGGACCAGTCGACCCCGCCGCCTCCGGCCGCCCCAGCCGGGCGATCCGGCGGTACGAAGAAAGTGACGATTTGATCGAACGGGCTCGTCTCGGTCGACACATCGTTCTGCGGCAGAAGAAGCGGAGAGACGATCAGTGCGTGGAGCACAAAGCTCGCCGTCGCGCCCATGTCCCAGGGACGCCCGGACGGCGGAAGCACACGAAAGTCAGCCATGGACGGAGTCCTCAGCGTCAACACTATGTAATCTATCCTGACGGGGGCAAGGGGGACCGGGTTTCGCGCACCGTGTTTCCGACAAATAATTTTATTTGACAAATAAAAATAATATGACTAGTCTTGTCGAATGCTGCGCGATCCTGCTGCTCAACTGATCACTGCTTATCCGATTCTCCATCACGCCTTGCGACAGCGCGAGCAGGTCGGGCAGGGCGGGGAGCGGGTCAGTGCGCATCAGGCCACCGTTCTGGCGCACCTCGACGCGGAAGCGGGGCAAACCCTCACCGAACTCGCCAACGCCCTCGGCGTGGCCCTCCCGACGATGTCGCTGCTGATGGATCGATTGGTGCGGGCCGGGATGGTGCGCCGTGAGCGGGATCCTGCCGACGGGCGCCGGGTGGCGCTGCGGCTGACAGAAGCCGGGGTGTCGATCGTCGCGGCTCAGTCGATGCTCGATCCCGCCCGGGTGCGGGCGCTGCTCGCGACCCTGTCGGCTCGCGAGCGGGAAGCCGGTGTCGAAGGACTCCTTACCCTGGCGCGAGCCGCCCGCCGCATGGCGGATGGGGCGGCCGGGTCATCGTCTTCCAAGCGAGGTGGTGCATGAATCGTCGTCAACGGCGTCGGCGCAGCCAGGTCGTGCGCGCCCTGGCGCTGCTGCCGTTGCTGATGACCGGGGCCCTCTGGGCTGTCGGGTCGCGACTCCCGGTTCGCCACGCCGAAGAGTCGGTTGCCTGGATTCCGGCGTCGCCTGAATCGGTCTGGCTGGTTCTGACGGATCTGGACGGCATGCCGGCCTGGCGTCGTGATCTGGCCAGCGTCGAGCGGCTCCCCAACGGAGCAGGCGCCGGCCTGATTCGTTGGCGGGAGGTCAGTGCTGCCGGCCGGCAGACCGCGATGGAGCGGTTGGAGGCGCTGCCTCCCGAGCGCCTGGTGGTCCGGCCCGCCGGGGTGGCAGACTCGACCCGGCGCTGGATCTATCGCCTGACTCCGAAGGATCGGGGTACCGAGGTGGTGGTGCGCGACGAGCGTGATGTTGCCAACCCGGTCCGCCGAGTTCTGGTGGGTGTCTTGGGGGCCGATCGGTCGACGATTGACGGTATGGCTGAGGATCTCGAGCGGCGCCTCGTGGGGCGAGCGGGGCAACTGGCTGCGCGGGGCCTCTGACGCCGATCGGTCAGTCGGGCTCTGCCGGCGGCACCAGATTGCATCGGATCAGCGCCCGTTCGAGGTAGATCTCGATCAGGTCGAAGTGGGGTGTCCGGGTTCGGTGGAACCACTCGTCGCGGCAGCCCAGCAAGCCGGCCGCGGCGAACAGTGCAGCCTCATCCCGGGCCAGCAGGTGACAGGTGCGCCGCCCGCGGAAACGGAAAATGTTCTCGTGGACCGCAATCCCGCCGGTTTCGGCCCACACTCGTGCCTCCACGACCTCGCGTGACGCGAAGTAGCGCCATTCGGCCCGGGTCGCGTCACTCATCGGCGCTGGGGCGGCGGCGCTGGCGTTTGGTGTCCCCGCGTTTCCGCTTGGTGGCCAGCCGGCGCAACTTCTCGGTGCGCGGAACGCGGGTGGCATGCCGAACCCGCGGCGGACGACGTGCCTGATCGACGAGCGCGGTCATCCGCGCCTCCGCCGCCACCCGATTGTGGAACTGACTGCGCGAGTCGCTGGCGACGATCCGCAGCCACCCGTCGTCGTCGATGCGACCGTGGAGAAGGTCCAGAACACGAGCCCGCTCTGCGTCGTCGAGCGCCTTGGTGGTGCGGACGTTCCACCTGAGCTCGACCCGAGTCGAGCTGGTATTGACGTGCTGGCCCCCCGGGCCGCCCGAACGGCTGGCCCGGAAGTCGAGTTCGTCAGGAGGAATCCGAAACACCGGCCGCGGCATCGTCGAAGTATAGAGTGCGGACCTCCGGAGGGAAGCGTGTTTCCCGAACCCTTGGGGACCGTTACGTTTCGGAGTGGGACCTGCGTGTGCGATCAGCGTTGGCGTCAGGAGTGTATGCGACTGTTCATGGCAGTACCGTTGCCGCCCGAAGTCGAGCGCGCGACCGTCGAGACAATGCGCCGGCTCAAGGCGGCCAACTGGCCGGTTCGCTGGGTTGGCGAGGACGGGTTGCACGTGACGCTCAAGTTTTTTGGCGAGGTTACCAGCGACCGAATTGATGTGCTGGCGGAGTTGCTCGAACGCGCGACCCGCGAGATGATGCCAGTCGCCATGTCATTGACCGGCCTCGGGTGCTTTCCGAACACGGCCAGGCCGCGGGTGCTGTATCTGGAGGCAGAGGCCGACACCGGCCTGGAACTCCTGCAAGATCGGATCGAGCGCGGCGCCGACGGGTTGGGCTTCCCGCCAGAAGGTCGGCCGTTTCGCCCTCACGTGACGCTGGGCCGGGTGCGCGAGGGGCATCGTCTGCCCAGCGGCTGGCACGATGTCGCGGCGGAGCTTGCGCCGGTGGCGCCCTTCCTGGTCGACCGGGTCGTCCTGTTCGAGAGCGAGCTGGGCGATGGGGCGCCCCGGTATCAGCCTCGGGCGGAGGCGCGTCTGCTCTGATGCTTGGCTGCCTTTCCCTCCCGGCTCGTTTGCTTGGCACAGCCCTCCTGGTCGGCGCTGGTTACCTTGCGTGGCAGAACCAGGCCACCATCAAGCGCTGGGTTCATCGGGTAACGGCCGAGACGCCGCGGCCGATCGATGGGGTTGCTCCGGAGGTGCGGAAGGCGCGCATCGTCGCCCGGTTCGACTCGTTGGCAGCCCGCCGCCTCGATTCCGTGAGGCTGAGCGAAACCGATGTCGAGACACTGGTTGCGGACGAGTTGACTCGTCAAGCCCGTGGCTATGCGGATAGTGTCCGGATCGAGTTCGGCAACGGCTCGGTTGCGCTGCGTGCGCAGGTCGATGCCGACCGACTGCCGCCAGGTGCGCTTGGCCCGCTGTCGGAATGGATCAAGGGCCGGCAAACCGTCGAAGTGCGCGGTGGACTCAGTCTCCTGCGGCTCGGCTCGGCCGAATGGCGGATCGAACAGGTCCTGGTGCGCGGGGTGCCGTTGCCGAAAGCCCTCTGGGAGAAATACATCGGCGTTCTCGTGGCGGGCGCAGCGTCGTCGCTGGTGATCCCGGTCGACGACTGGATCACCGGTCTCCGGGTGGCGCCGGGCTCACTCACCCTGTACGGGCGAGGGGCACAGCGATGAGACCCAAAGTGCTGGTCATCGACGATGAGACGGGGGTGCGTGAGGCCCTCCGTCAGGTGCTCGACTACGAGGGTATGGAAGTTCGGCTGGCCGCGTCGGGCGGCGAAGGCTTGACGCTGTTCGAGTCGTTTCGGCCGCATGTGGTGTTGCTCGACGTCAAGATGGCGGGGCTCGACGGTCTCGAGGTGCTGGCGCGGCTGCGGGGCGTCGACCCGGCGGCGACCGTGGTCATGATCTCGGGTCACGCGACGATCGCAACGGCGGTCGAAGCGACCCAGCAGGGCGCCTTCGATTTTCTGGAGAAGCCGCTCGACACGGATCGCCTGTTGGTTACGCTGCGCAACGCCATGTCGCATATTTCCCTGGCCGGGGAGAACGAGCGGCTCAAAGGGGCGCTCGACACCAAATATCCGATGGTCGGGTCGAGCGAGGCGCTTCGGAGCGTTCGCGAACTGATTGCCCGGGTCGGGCCGACTGACGCGCGGGTGCTCATCACCGGGGAGAACGGCACGGGCAAGGAATTGGTGGCGCGGGCAATTCACGAGGCCTCGCCCCGTCGCGACCGCGCCTTCGTCGAGGTCAACTGCGCCGCGATTCCAACGGAACTGATCGAGAGCGAGCTCTTCGGTCACATGAAGGGCAGCTTTACCGGCGCCGTCAACGATCGGCCCGGCAAGTTCGAGCTGGCCGACGGTGGCACGCTCTTCCTCGATGAGATTGGCGACATGTCCCTCTCGGCGCAGGCCAAAGTGCTCCGGGTGCTTCAGGAGGGCGTCGTGACCCGAATCGGCGCGGCGCGATCGAGCGAGATCGACGTCCGAGTCCTGGCGGCCACCAACAAGCAGCTCGAAACTGAGATTGCCGAGGGCCGCTTCCGCGAAGATCTTTTCTACCGCCTCAATGTGGTCCCGATTCAGGTTCCGTCGCTTCGTGATCGACGCGAGGACATCGGGGAGCTGGTCGCACATTTTGTCGAGCAGTTGGGTGGTCGTGCCGGCATGACGGCCAAGGTCTTCGCCCCCGAGGCGGTCGAGCGGCTCGAGACGCGCGGGTGGCCGGGAAACGTTCGGGAGTTGCGCAACGCGGTCGAGCGACTGCTGATTCTCTCGGGCCGAGTCGTGACGGCGGCGGATGTCGATCGCCTGCTGCCGGCTGCCGCGGCCACCTCACTCGACGCCGTGGAGGCCATCGAAGGGAGTTTCGAAACGTTCCGGCAGGATGCGGAGCGTCTCTTCCTGCTCCAGAAACTGCGCGAGCACGACTGGAATGTATCTGAGACGGCGCGGGCGTTGGCCATGCCGAGGTCCAACCTGTACAAGAAGATCGAAAAGCATCAGCTAACGCGGGAGTCACGATGACCTCGAACCAGCCGCGCGATTGGGACAAGGAGATGGCGGAGATCGATAAGATCATCGCGCAGACTCCGCCAGCGCAGCTTGGGGCCGGCAGCGGACCGGCAGCGCCCGCCCCGCGAACCGGTGCCGCCCCGGCACGCGCTCAGGCTCCGGCTGCGCCCGTGGCCGGGCGTGGGGCTCGGTTTTCGACCTGGCTGCGGGTCGGGCTCGGGGTTGCGCTGGCGGCGGCCATGACGCAATGGCCATACATCCACGCCTGCGGCCTGCCCCTGCTGCTCTATCTCGGCGCCGTGGGTGTTGTGCTGGTCAGCGGCGTCTGGGGTATGGTGTCGAGTTGGCACCGGCGAATGGCTGCTGCGCACATTGTCTCGCTTGCCGTGCTGATCTGGGGCGGCATTTTGCTGGCCGCCACACTCCTGCCCCGCATCGGCTACGCTGGGCAGGCCGCCCCCTGGTTCTGTTCCTGACCTGCCACCCGGTGGTCTGGGGTTGGCCGCGCCGTGGAATCGACTAGCTTGCCTCTGGATTGCCGACGGCCGGTTCAGTCGTCGGCCCAGGGCTAACTCTCTCATCTGACGTAGACTTCGATGGCCAAGACCTTCAAGAACTTCATTGCCGGCGCCTGGACGGCACCGTCCACCGGCACCTACTTCGAAAACCGTAACCCGGCCAATACCCGTGACCTGATCGGACGGTTTCCTGAGTCGTCCGCTCGCGATGTTGCCCGCGCGGTGGCTGCAGCCAAGCAGGGGTTCGAACGTTGGTCTCGGGTTCCCGCGCCGGCCCGGGGCGACATTCTCCGGCGAATCGGCGACGCGCTGGTCGACCGCAAGGAAGCTCTGGCCAACGCGATGACGCGCGAGATGGGAAAGGTTCTGGCTGAGACGCGCGGTGATGTCCAGGAGGCCATCGACACGGCGTACTACGCGGCGTCGGAAGGCCGGCGCCTGTTTGGTCATGTCGTGCCGTCGGAGCTCAAACGGAAGTGGGCCATGAGCTATCGGCGGCCAATCGGGGTCGTGGGCCTCGTGACGCCGTTCAATTTCCCGCTGGCCATTCCGACCTGGAAGATGTTCCCGGCGCTGCTGTGCGGGAACAGCGTGGTGCTCAAGCCTTCCGAAGACGTCCCCCATACGTCGAGCCTGCTGGTCGAGATTCTGCTGGAGGCGGGCCTGCCTCCTGAGGCGATTCAGCTGGTGCATGGCAAGGGGGCCGTTGGGCAGGCGCTCGTGGAGCATCCGGACGTTGCCGTCGTCTCCTTCACGGGGTCGACGGATACCGGGGCCAAGGTCGGTGAGACCTGCGGCCGGATGCACAAGCGCCTGTCCCTCGAAATGGGCGGGAAGAATGCGATGATCGTGATGGACGACGCCGATCTCGACCTGGCGCTCGACGGCGTGTTGTGGGGCGCCTTCGGCACGACCGGCCAACGCTGCACGGCAACCAGTCGGCTGCTGCTGCATCGCAAGATCCATGACCGGTTCGTACGGCGGCTGGCCGAGGCGGCCGAAGGTCTCATCGTCGGCGACGGTCGTGCACCCAAGACGCAGGTCGGCCCGCTGATTCACGAACGGTCACGCCAGAAGGTCGAACGCTACGTAGCAATCGGGGTGGAGCAGGGGGCCGAGGTCGTCGTCGGCGGTCGGAAGCCGCGTGGAGCCAAGTATCAGAATGGCTGGTTCTACCGGCCGACGATCCTGACGGGAGTCAAGCCCAGCCACCGGGTGGCGCAGGAGGAAATCTTTGGCCCCGTCCTGAGTGTGATCCGCTTCGGGAGCTTCGATGAGGCGGTTCGGATCAACAACGGCGTCAAGTATGGCCTGTCGAGCGCGCTCTACACGCGCGATGTGAATCAGGGCTTCCGGGCCCTCGAAGAACTCGACAACGGGATCACATATATCAATGCGCCGACCATCGGGGCCGAAGCGCATCTTCCCTTCGGCGGTATCAAGCAGACCGGGAACGGTCATCGCGAAGTTGGCTGGGAAGGGTATGAGTTCTTCTCGGAAACGAAAGTGTGCTATGTCGATTACTCCGGGACGTTGCAGCGCGCGCAGATCGACAATTACGACTGATCGTGTCCCGGCCTCGATCGTCTCCCCGGTTGCGGTCGCCCGACCGCGCGGGGTAGCTTGGATCCAACTGCAATCGGTGGGTTGAGGCCTACAGCCTATGCGTGCAATTCGGGTCGGCCCCGGTAAGGGTGGGTCGTCATCCGATGAAGGGTCTCTGGACCTCTACCTGCGGGAAATCAGCCGGTATCCGCTGATCCCGCAGGAGGAGGAGGTTCGGCTTGCCCAGCGAATTCGCCTGGGGGAGGAGGAGGCCCTCGACAAACTCGTGCGCAGCAACCTCCGGTTCGTCGTGTCGGTCGCCAAGAAATACCAGAACCAGGGTGTCTCGCTTTCCGACCTGATCAACGAGGGCAACCTCGGCTTGATCCGGGCCGCACATAAGTTCGACGAAACCAAGGGCATCAAGTTCATTTCCTATGCGGTCTGGTGGATCCGCCAGGCCATCCTGCAGGCTCTGGCAGAGCAGAGTCGCATCGTCCGCGTGCCACTCAATCGGGCCGGCGCGCTCCATCGGATTACCCGGCGCAGCTCCGCGCTGCAACAGGAACTGGGCCGGCAGCCCACGGCAGCCGAGGTGGCCGAGGGCATGGACATCGAGGTCGAAGAAGTCGAGAAGACGCTGTCGATCTCCCAGAATCATGTCTCGCTCGATGCCCCGCTCGCGCCCGGCGAGGATAACCGCCTGCTGGACTACCTTGCCGACACCCAGAATCCCGGTCCCGACGCGGAAACCTTCGAGCGGGCCCTGACCCAGTCGATCGAGGACGTACTCAAGGGTCTCAAGGAGCGTGAGGCCAGGATCCTTCGTCTCTATTTCGGCCTCGACGGTCCGGAACCGATGACGCTGGAAGAGATCGGGGCCGAACTTGGCATTACCCGGGAGCGGGTTCGGCAGATCAAGGAAAAAGCCCTGAGCCGCTTGCGGCACGTCAGCCGTTCCAAAGCGCTCGAAAGCTTTCTTACCTAGGAATCATGGCAACCAATAGTTCGTTCGATATCTCGACCGGCGCCGACCTGCAGGAAGTCGACAACGCGGTCAATCAGGCCATCAAGGAGATCGCGCAGCGGTACGACTTCAAGGGTACCAATTGTACCATTGAGTTTGATCGCGACAAGGCGGTCATCAAGCTTGCTGCGGACGACGAATTCCGGATGCAGCAGCTGATCGATGTGCTCGAGGCAAAGTGCGCCAGGCGTCAGGTGCCCGCGAAGAACCTCAAACGTGGCGACTTCGAGCCCGGCGCCGGCACGAGCGTTCGGTGCACGCTGACGCTGACGCAGGGCATCGACCAGGACACGGCCAAGAAGATTTCCAAAGGAATCAAAGAACAGGGCTTCAAAAAGGTCCAGACCCAGATTCAGGGAGACGAGGTTCGGGTCATGAGCCCCTCGCGCGACGAGCTGCAGGCAGTGATGGCCTTCCTTCGCTCGCAGGACTTCGGCATCGAACTCAAGTTTGGCAACTACCGCGGTTGAACTGCGTCTGGCCGGCCTGCTGGCGGCTGTCTTCGTCCTCGGCGGCTGCCCTCGGGTCGAGGTCGCGGCCTTTCCTGAGACCGAGACGGCGGAGCCTGCGGTCCGGGTCGGGCTTGGCCTTCCGGTCGCTGACATTGCCGTTGGGGGTGGCGGTCCGCTCATTCTGACCGGGCGCGACGGTGGCGGCCTGGTCGAGATTCCGGCCGGGGCGACGGGTGTTGTGGCTGGCAACGGAACGGCGGTCTGGGCCCGGGTTGGTGGCGTCCAGACTTCGGCAGCCTCCGCCCTGACCATCCGCGCAGCGGACACGGCCGGGACTGTTCGGGTCGGTGGCCGCGACTACCGCGGCGAGGTGCTGGTGACGCCCTCTCCGGCCGGTATCCAGGTCGTCAATCTGGTGTCACTCGAGGCCTATGTCGCCGGCGTCGTCAACGCCGAGATGGGACGTCGTGGCGCTCAGGATCTGGCGGCGCTCTACGCTCAGGCCGTGATCTCCCGAACCGTGGCGGTCCGCGCCCTGGGGCGTTACCGGGTGCGCGGTTACGACGTCATCAATACCATCGCTGATCAGGCCTATGCCGGGGTCGGGTCAGAGACGGACCTGGGTTGGGAAGCGGTTCGCGGTACCCGCGGTGAGGTCCTCACCTATAACGACGCGGTCATCGAAGGGTTCTTTCACTCGACCTGTGCCGGACAGACGGAAGATGTCGAGGCGGTTTTTTCCGGCGGGCCGCAGGCGTACCTTCGATCCATCGAAGACCGCGGACCCGACGGCCGCCCCTACTGCGCCATCTCGCCGCGCTACCGGTGGCGTGAAGAGTGGACCGGCTCGGCGCTGCAGGATTTGCTCGTGCGCCAGGGATCGGGAGGCGGGGGAGCATCCGTTGCATCGGATATTCGGGTCGCTAGCCGGTCTGGCACCGGTCGCGTCACCGGGCTTACGGTTGTGCGGGCCGGAGCGAGCGCCGCGGTCGCGGGGCAGAATGCCGTTCGCCAGGCACTCAGGCTGAGCGACGGTGGCTGGCTTCGCAGTACCCGCTTTACCCTCCAGGCCACCCGGTCCGGCGGCCGGCTGGTCACGCTGGTCGCGGAAGGCGGGGGCAACGGCCACGGGGTCGGGATGTGTCAGTGGGGTGCGCTCGGCCGGGCCCGAGCCGGGGCATCGTATCAGGAGATCCTCTCCGCTTATTTTCCGGGAACGGAACTTCGACGCCTTTTCTGAGGTCAATTGAGATGACGGGTCCACGTCGATCAGGCCCGCACATCCGGCCCGTGCCGGGTGGTCGCGTAGTCGAACAGGAAAGCCTTCAGGCCCCGGTGCGCCTCGGCATCATCGGAGGCGGTGCGATCGTACAGGTTGCTCACCTGCCGGTGCTCCGCAAGACCCGGGGTGTCAAGATCGCCGCGCTCTGCGATGTCGACTTGAGCAAGGCGCGCGCGCTGGCGCAGCGCAGCGGGATTCCGAGCGTCTACGACGATTTCGAGGATCTCCTGGCGCACGAAGAGCTCGACGCCGTCCTGATCGCCACCCCCAATCACCTCCATGAATCGCACATTCTCGCGGCGCTGTCGGCTGACCTCGACGTCCTGGTCGAGAAGCCCCTCGCGCTGTCCTCGGCCAGTGCGGAGCGTGTCGCACGAGCGGCCGACAAGCGCCAGCGTGTCGTAATGACCGGGATGACCCACCGGTATCGCCCCGACGTGCAGGCCGTCCGGAGTTTCGTGCAAGCCGGTGAGCTGGGAGAGATCACCAGCGTTCGAGCCAGCTGGCACCTGGCGCGCCCGGCGCGGGCACAGCTCGGCTGGCGCCAGAAGCTGACCCAGGCCGGGGGCGGCGCGATGCTCGACCTTGGGCTGACGCTGCTCGATCTGGGTCTCTGGCTGGGCAACAACCCGGTTCCGGCGCGCGTCAGCGCCAGCTTGAGCCGTCCCGGCGGCGATCGGAATGTGGAACAGTCGGGCAGCGCCTTCCTCGTTTGCGAGAACGGCGCGGCGATCTTCGTCGACGTTACCTGGCGACACATCGGGGAAGGTGAGCGATTCGGGGCCGGAATTCGGGGCTCGAAGGGCACCGCCGGGATCAACCCGCTGCAGGTCTGGAAAGAGCTGCACGGTGTGGCCCACGATGTCTCACCGACGGGGTCGTTCAGTCGGGAAAACGCCTTCATCGCTTCGTTCCGGGCGCAGTGGGCCCACTTCCTTGCGGCGGTCGGTCGTCGGGTGCCGGCGCCGTCGCTCGATGAGCAGGTTCTGGTCCTGCGGGTTCTCGAAGCGATCTACGAATCGGACGCCGAGGGGCGAGATATCGCGCTGTGAGCTGGCTGGCGTCGATTGTCCTGGCGGCCGGCCTGGCCGCGTCGTTGCCCCCGCAGGCAGGTCCGGCCGATTCCGTTCCAGGCAGTGAGTTGTCCGTCTATTTGCTCACCTTCGACCCGGGCGATCTCGTATGGGAGCGCTTCGGGCACAATGCCATTCGCATCGTCGATCATCGCGCCGGTACAGACGTCGCCTACGACTATGGTCGCTTCGACTTCGGGCGCACCTGGCGTGAGCAGGTCGGGTTCGTGGCCCGGTTTGCCCGGAAGGATCTTCGCTATTCGATGGGGGAGGCCGACGGCGCCCGCACCCTGGCAGCGTACCAGCGGTTGGGACGTTCGATCTGGTCGCAGGAACTCGATCTCGACCCTGATGCGAAGCTGGCAATGTACGATTTCCTTCGCTGGAACATCCGGGACGAGAATCGCTACTACGACTACGATTACTACCTCGATAACTGTTCGACCCGATTGCGTGATGTGATCGATCGTGCGGTCGGCGGGCAGCTCAAGGCCTGGGCCGACAGTCTGCGGACCGATCAGACCTACCGCTATCATACCCGGCGAACCACCGAGAACTCGGTCACGACGTACACCGCGCTCATGTTCGGGCTTGGCCAGCCCGTCGATCAGCCGTTGACCGCGTGGGGGGAGATGTTCCTGCCGATCATGATGCGGCCCTATCTCAATCAGCTGGTCATTCACGACGCTGCAGGGGGGAGTCGCCCGCTGGTCAGGGAAGAGTTGCATCTGGTGACGACGAGCCCGTACTCGATCGCGGCGGTGCCGTCATCCTGGCGGGAGGGATATCTGCTGGCGGGTCTGGTCGGCCTGACGGCGCTGGTCGGCCTGGGGTTGATCGGTCGGCGGCGCAGCTGGGCAAGGAACGGTTTCGGCGCGCTGGCCACGTTGTGGAGCTACCTGGCTGGTGTCGGGGGCATTCTGCTGGCGGGTCTCTGGGCGTTTACTGCCCATGCCGTCAGCTACCGGAACGAGAACGTGTTGCAGCTCAGCTTGCTGTCGATGGCCCTGGCCGTGATGCTGCCGGCGGCAGTTTGGCGGAACGAAGCTCGGCATCGGGCGGCGCTGCGGCTTGCGGCCGTCGTGGTGCTGCTCAGCATTGCGGGCGTGGTGCTCAAGATCCTGCCGGCGTTCCACCAGGACAATCTCGACCTGATCGGGTTGACCCTGCCGCTGCATCTTGGCTTGCTGGCGGGTCTGGCTGCTGTGGGTCCACGGCCGGCGACCTAGAGCGCCGCCGCTCGCGAGCCGTGGGCGGGCGATCACCCCGCATTGAGGCGCTTGAGGCCCTCCTGGGCCTCGGTGTACTGCGGAAAGGCCTTGATGGCGGCGCTGTAGAATTCTGCCGCTTTCTTGGTGTCGCCGCGGTCTTGGTAGAGCAGGGCGCGGCTGTACAGACCAAGCGCCTCGGTCGGCACGTCACGGGCGCGGGACGCTTGCGCGGCTGCCGCTGGCAGCGCGGGCAGTGCCGTGCCCTCCGTAATTCGGTCGGCAACAGATTGAATGATCCGGAACATCTGTTTCCGGTCGGAGAGCTTCGGGTCGCTGCGCACGACCTTGAGAATCTCACCCGTCTCGACGTCGATGATCCGGGCGTCGACCCGGAAATCGCCATACAGGTCGATGAACGTCCCCGCCACCATATAGCGGGCACCGACCAGCTTGCCGATCCGCGCCGCCGTTCGGGCATCGACCCGCTCCGCGGCGGCCAGGCCCTGCTCGTCGAGAAGCTTCTGAACCTGCTCGCGCTCGACCAGCCGCATCGAGGGATTCCGGGCCAGTTCCGACAGCACCATCGCCGCAATGCCTCGGCGCAGCGCGTCGAAGTCTTCCTTGTCGCGACCGTAGCTGCCGCCATTCTCGAACGGGAGGACCGCAACGCCGGGGCGGTTGTCTTGCGCCGAGAGGACGGCGGTGCCAAGCAGCAGCGCAGCACACAGGGTCAGCATTACACGGAACATGGTGGTCTCCTCATCTAGCAGGACCAGGTCGAGCCTTCGATTGCCAGGGCGACGTCGAAACGGCCTCCAAGCTCGATTCGACGCGTCTCCGCCTCGTCGAGCAGCCGTGCCAGGTCGTCGTCCGAATGACTCGGGTCGTGATGGAACAGCACCACCCGATCCACGCCTGCCTCGAGTGCCAGCTCGACCACCTCGCAGGCGGTTGAATGGCCCCATCCGGCTCGGCTGGCACGCTGCCGGTCGAAATACATGGCATCGTGAACCAGCGTGTGAGTGTCTTGCAAAAATCGTACGAACCGGGTCCAGTCGCCAGTCCTTCGAGCAACGGCTAACTCGTTGTCGGTCATATAGGTCAGCCCGCGGTGACCGGTCCCGAGTCGGATTGAGTAGCCGAGTGTAGCTCCCGGGTGGCACAAGGGTGTCGCTTCGACCAGAAAGCCGTCGAGGGCGCGTGGCTCGTTCCCGAAC
Source organism: Gemmatimonadales bacterium (assembly GCA_019637315.1). Lineage (NCBI taxonomy): Bacteria > Pseudomonadati > Gemmatimonadota > Gemmatimonadia > Gemmatimonadales > Gemmatimonadales bacterium. The sequence goes on along the minus strand of JAHBVU010000009.1, from coordinate 122,787 downwards.
GGGCTGGCGGAAATCGAGCCGGCCAGGGCAGAGCGCGGAACCGGAAAGACGGCCGGGTCGAGCAGGCGGTCGATCACCTCGTCGAGGGACGGCGCGGCGCGTTCGGGTCCGAGAATCGTGAGGTGGAAACCCGGGTGATGGAGCGGCGCGAAGAACGGCAGCCCCTGGATATGATCCCAGTGAGTGTGCGACAACAGCAGCGTCAGGGATTGCAGGGCCGGATCGAGCGTCTGTCCCAGCAGCCGAATGCCGCTTCCGGCATCGAGTATCAATCGATGACCCAGACCATCCTCGAGCGAAAGGCAGGGGGTATTGCCGCCGACCCGAACGGTGCCGCCCCCCGTTGCGGGGATCGATCCGCGCGCACCCCAGCACCGGGCGGTCAGCGGCATGGTCAGGCACGCTGCGCGGCAATGCGCAGCTGGTCAGGTGCGAGCAGGACGATTTCTCGTCGATTGACCGCGATGACTTTCTGAACGGCGAGGCTGCGCATGGTTCGGGAGACGGTTTCCCGGCTCGATCCAACCATTTGCGCAATCGTGGCATGCGTCATCTTGCGGGTGATCCGCTGCCCACCCTCTTCTCGTGCCAGTTCCAGCAGCAGATGGGCAATCCGGCCGTTGACGTCGAGAAGGGCCATGCTGGCGATAGTCTCGTCGGCACGACGAAGGCGGCGGGTCATCTCTTTCAGCAGCGCGGCCCCGAGCTCGGGTGAGGCCCTGAGCCGGGCCTGGAAGTCCTCGCGCCGCAGCTGCAGCAGCTTGGCATCCGTCATCGCGATGACGTGGGCCGAGCGCGGTTCGTCGTCGAGCAATGCCATCTCACCGAAAAAACCGCTGCTGGCAAGGACCGAGAGGATGACCTCGCGGCCGTCCTCGGCAAAGACCGCGACCTTCACCTGACCCTGGGCGATCAGGAACATCGCGTCACCCGGCTCACCCTGGGTCACGATGACGGCCCCGCGATGGAAGTGCCGTTCCCGGAGGAGGCCGGACAGTGCCTGGGCTTCCTGATCGCTCAGGTGCCGAAACAGCGGCACGGTGCGTAGCACGTCGATCGGTGCGGTGGTCATGGCTGTTCAGCATAGGGCGAAGCGGGGGCCGAAGCAAGCGAATTGCGATCGGGAGCGGGTCGGCTGCCCCGATCGCGGAGGTATTCCGGGTCGGCTTGCCTCAACCGGAACCCGCGGCTAACTTTAGAGGCTTTCCCGGGGCCAGTAGAAGTTGTTACCGGGTAACGGTTTAGTCCAGTGGGAGTTGCTTGTGAAGCCGAATCTTCATCCCCTCTACAACAAGCTCGTCGGCAAGTGCGCCTGCGGGAACGCGTTCGAGACCCGTTCGACGGTGGCGGCGATCAGCGTCGAGGTCTGCTCGGTCTGCCATCCGTACTATACGGGCAAGCAGCGCCTGGTCGATACCGCAGGCCGGGTCGATCGGTTCCGCCGGAAGTACGGTGGTGGGGAGGCTGCAGCGGCGCCCAAGGAGTAAGCCGTGGAGGCCAAGCTCCGCCAGGCGCTGGTGCGGGCGGAGGTGGTCTCTCGCGAGCTCACCGACCCGGACCTCGCCAAAGATCCGACCCGCATTTCCGCCCTTGGGCGCGAGCACGCTCGGCTCGCGCCCATCGTGCGTTTGGGTGAGCAGTATCTGCGCCTCCGGGAAGACCTCCGTCAGGCCCGGGAACTCGAGCAGGCTGAGGACTCAGAGCTGGCCGAACTGGCCCGCCTGGACATCGAACGGGTCGAGGCCGAACTGGGGCAGATCGAGCCCGTGCTGGGCGACCTCCTCGTTCCGCGGGACCCCCTCGAAGATCGCAACACCATCGTCGAAATCCGGGCTGGGACTGGCGGCGATGAAGCCGCCCTCTTTGCCGGCGACCTGCTCCGAATGTATACCCGCTTTGCCGAGCGGCACGGACTCAAAGTGGAGACGCTGTCGCTGAGTGAGGCGGCGTTGGGCGGAGTCCGGGAGGCCGTGCTTGCCGTCAAGGGAGCCGAAGCGTACGGCTTGCTGCGCTGGGAATCCGGCGTGCATCGGGTTCAACGGGTGCCCGCCACCGAGACGCAAGGGCGGATTCATACCTCGGCCGCAACGGTCGCGGTCTTGCCCGAGGCCGAGGAAGTCGATATCCGGATCGACCCCCAGGATCTTCGCATCGACGTCTTCCGTTCGAGCGGACCGGGAGGGCAGAGCGTCAATACCACCGACAGCGCGGTCCGGATTACCCACTTGCCCACCGGCATCGTGGTTTCGCAACAGGATCAGAAGTCGCAGTTGCAGAACAAGATCAAAGCCATGGAGGTCCTGCGAGCCCGGTTGCTCGATCGGATGATTGCGGAGCAGGAGGGTGCTCGCGCTCGCGAGCGCAAAGCCATGGTCGGCACCGGCGACCGCTCGGCCAAGATCCGGACGTACAACTATCCGCAGAGTCGGGTCACCGATCACCGGATCAATCTGTCGGTGCACAACCTTGGCGACGTTATGGACGGCTACCTCGACGATCTGGTCAAGGCACTGCGCCTGGCCGGCCGCCGGGAAGCCGATGAGGGCTGAGCCATGGTGACGGCGCCGCCAACCGTCGAGCGAGCGCTCGCAGCGGCGACTGCGGTGCTGGCGGGCGTCGGTATGCCCGAGCCGCGTCGCGAGGCGTTGCGTCTGTTCAGTGACGTGCTCGAGCAGCCGGTGGCGGGGGTGTTGTCCGATCGCGGTCGTGATCTCGATCCTGACCTGGCTGCGCGCCTCGACCGGCTGGTGCGTCGGCGGGCGGCCGGCGAGCCGCTGGCATATGTCACCGGTTTGGCAGGCTTTCGCAACCTGGTGCTGCGGAGTGACCGGCGGGCGCTGATTCCTCGCCCCGAGACGGAAGGCCTGGTCGACCGGGTCCTTGCCGTGGGCAGCGGCGGGACCGTGGTGGACGTCGGCACCGGCACCGGCTGCATCGCGCTGGCGCTGGCCAGCGAGGGACGCTTCGACCGTGTGGCCGGGATCGATCGGTCGGCGGATGCGCTGGCGCTTGCGGCGGTGAACCGTCGCCGAACCGGAATCGGGATCCAACTGCTGCGGGGTGACCTTGTCGGGGCGATCGGTTCGCGGCGGGTCGACGTGGTGGTATCGAACCCGCCGTATCTCTCTCAGGCCGAGTATCTTGCAGTGGCGGGTTCGGTGCGGGATTACGAGCCGGTTCTGGCCTTGAGTAGCGGCCCGAACGGGCTGGATGCGACCCGGTTGCTTGCGCAGGATGCGGGGCGGGTCGTGGTACCGGGGGGCTGGCTGATGATCGAAATTGCCGCTGACCGCCCGTCGGAATCGGCTGCGCAAGTAGCGGAGGCTGGCTGGTCCGAGATTCGGATCGAAGCGGACCTTTTTGGGCGCCCTCGGTATCTGATGGCGCGATGGAGGAAGTCATGATTGAGGAACGTGCGCTCGACCTGGGCCGCCTGATCGGCCAGTCGACCGAGTATCAGGCCCTTCGTCGGTCGGAGCAGGCCCTCAAGGACGATTCCGAGACGGTGGCCAAGCTCGACCAGATTCAGACGCTGGCTCGGCAGATCGACGGGCTCGTTTCCCAGGGGCAGATGCCCGACGAGGCAATGACCCAGTCGTACGAGGAAGCGGTCAAGGCGCTCGAGCTGTCGGTGGTCGGGCAGGCCTATGTCGTGGCCCGCGCCAACTTCGACAAGCTGATGAACCGAGTCAATCAGCAGATGTCCGCCGGGATCGAGCGCGGCGCCACCAGCAACATCATTACGCTGGGCTGATGACCGGCGTGTTCGTCGTGCTGGAAGGTCCGGAAGGTGCCGGGAAAACCACCCTGGCGCGCTATCTGGCCGAGCGACTTCGCGCGGCGGGGATCGAGCCGGTTCTGGTGCGTGAGCCCGGAGGCACCACGGCGGCCGAAGCCTTGCGGGCCGAGCTGTTGCACGACGAGCGGGAGTGGACGCCGGAAGCGGAGCTGCTCTACATCGCCGCCGCGCGTGCGGACCTGGTGGCCAAGGTCATCCGTCCGGCCCTGACATCCGGTCGCATGGTGCTCTCGGATCGCTATGATCTATCGACCCATGCCTACCAGGTTGCTGGTCGAGGCTTGCCGGAGCCACAGGTCGCCTGGGTCAACCGGGCGGCGACCGGAGGCCTGACGCCGCGGCTGACCCTGGTGCTCGACGTGCCGCCTGCGGTCGGCCGGGAGCGACAGCTGGGCAGCGGAAAAGCGCAGGATCGACTCGACCGTGAGGGTGAGGCCTTTCACGAGCGGGTGGCCCAGGCGTACCGTGCGGCAACCGGTCCGGGCATCGTTCACCTGGATGCTACTCAGCGACCGGACCAGCTGGGTGACGCAGCATGGCAGGCCGTGGTGCGGGCCTGTCCGGACCTTGTCGGAGCGACGGTGTGACGCGGTTCAAAACATTCCTGGTCGGGCTGGTTGCTGTCGGCGCGTTCTTCCTGGGCGGCTGGTTGCTCCGCAAGGGCCTGACCCCGGTCGCGCCCGCGCCCGCTCCGGTGGCCTCGGTCGGGGGCACCCGCTTGTTCAACTCGGTGCTGCAGACGGTTCGGGCGTACGCGGTCGACTCGCTCGACGAATCGGGGGTCTATCGCCTGGCCGCGTCCGGCGTGCTGGGTGAGCTGGGCGATCCCTATGCAGGACTGGTGTCCGATCGTGATACGGCAGCGGCGAGGGGACGGATCGGTCCCGCACCGGTGCAGGGCCTCTACCTCGATCTCGCTGATGGGTTCGTCGCTGCGGTCTCAGTAGTGCCGGGATCGCCTGCGGCCGCGGCCGGGATCCGGTCGGGCGACGCGATCCTTCGGGTCGGCGAGACGAACATCCGGTCACAGTCTGCCGATGAGGTCGCCGCGCTGATCGACGGCAGGCCTGGTACGACAGTGTCCCTGCGGCTCGGTCGCGAGGGTGCAACGAGCGCCCTGCGGCTCGAGCTGACGCGAGGAAGTGTGCCGGCATTTCCGGACGCCACCCTGCAAACGCTGGAGGATGGCACCACCCATCTGCGTGCCTATCGAATCGATCGGGCTGCGATTGCTGCCCTCGAGGAAGCCCTGCGCGCCGGCGGGCCCGGGCGTCCCGGCCTGGTGATCGATCTTCGCGGTGCCGTCGAGGGCACCCTCGGCGATGCCGTGACCTTTGCCACCAGGCTGCTCGACCGTGGTCAGTCCGTCGTCATCGTCAGGCGGAGGCCGGCCGATGATTCGACGGCGGCTGCCGGTGACGCCGAGACCAGGCACGTCGACACGCCGGTCGTGGTCCTGGTCGATCGTGGCACCGCCGGCGCCGCCGAGGTCGTGGCTGGCGCGCTGCAGGATCATGACCGCGCCGTAATCGTCGGCGAGACGACTTTTGGTCGGGCCGGTCGAGCGTCCTTCTTTCCGCTTGGTGGCGGCCTGTCCCTGCGCCTCACCACCGAGCTGTGGGTCACGCCCAGCGGGCGAGTAATCCAGCGCACCTCGCCGCTTCAGCAGTCGGATGCCTCGGTTGACACCGTTGAGGTTCGACCCGAATTCCGAACCGGGGGAGGGAGGGTCGTGCTGGGCGGCGGCGGCGTGGTCCCCGACCGCGAGATTACCAGCACGGGAGAAGTCAGCACGCAGGCTGATCCGGCCATGGCGGTGGCGCGCCAACTGCTGGCCGGGGCGCCGGACCGGAAATCACTGATCGCCGCCCTGACCAGCAACTGATCGTGCCGCCCATTCCGATGACCATTATCGTCGGCGCCGGCCGGATGGGCCGGGGCCTGGGCCAACTCCTCGTCGATCGAGGGGCTTCGGTTCGCTTTGCCGTTCGGGCGCCCCGAAGCGGACTGCCGGCGCCCTTCGGGTTGCGCACCGATGCCGCCACGTATCGGGGTGGGAGGTGGATCATCCTGGCCACGCCCGACGACGCGATTCGGCCAACCGCTGCGGACATCGGTGCGCTCGGCGTCATCGCTCGGACCAGCGTGATCTTCCATCTGTCCGGTGCGCGTGGCACTGCAGACGTGCTCAAGCCCCTGCGGCTGACGGGTGCCGCACTCGGGTCGTTCCACCCACTTCAGAGTCTGGCTGTCCCGGCGACGGCTGTCGAACGCCTGCCTGGTTCCTTCGTCGGTATCGAGGGCGATCCGCGAGCGGTCCGGGCGGCACGACGGCTGGCGCGATTTCTCGACATGACACCCGTGGCCATTCCGGAACGCGGACGGGCCGCGTACCACGCTGCGGCCACCTTCGTTTCAGGCTACGTGACCGCCTTGTACGGAACGGCCGTGGAGATTGCGGTCGAGGCCGGAGTCGAGGCCCGGGCCGCCCGCCGCATGTTTCGTCCGTTGCTCGAGGGAACTGTGGCGAATCTGGGCTTGTTGCCGCCGGCGCGTGCCATGACGGGCGCGGTGCCGCGGGGCGATCTGGCAACCGTCGAAGCGCACCTGGCTGCGCTGCACGGCGAGCACCGCGAGGTCTACGCAGCGATGGGTCGTGCAGCGGCTGCGCTGGCCCGAACCCTGCCTGATGCGTCGCCCCGCCTGGACGCGATTGTGCGAACCCTGAGCGGGAAGCCTCGCGGACGCCGGTAGCTGCCGTCAGGCCGGCGGAGCAACCACCCGAACGCCCGAGGGAATCGCAAAGGTAAACGTACCGGCCGGGGTTGGTGCGTTGGGCCTGAGCCGACTCAGTTCGAGCACCCGCCTCTGGCCCGCACCCTCAACCAGCTCGATCCGACGCGGTAGTGCATCCTCCACCCCGAGCCAGATCCTGGCCCTGCTGAATGGCATGGTTGCCGTGCGCGGAACCAGGTCGATCACATCGACGCGCCGGCCATCGGCAGTATCCTGTCCGACATAGGTTGCGGTGTAACGCTCCCGCGGACGATCCAGCAACAGGGAAAGAAAGTTGGCGCCATACACCGGGTCGTTAGGGACCGGTGACCGGTAGACCACGTTTGGAGCGGTGCTTGGGGTATAGGTCCAGACGTGGTTGCCGTCGACGATGATGGCTTCGCCGGCCGGATCCGTGAAGCGCATCGCAAACCGGTTGGCTCCCGCCTGAATCACGACCCCTCGGCTCGTCAGCGTATCACCCTGCGAGCGATCCTCGATGGTCTGGACGAAATTGGCTTGGAGCGAATTCAGTCCGCGATAGATGCGGCCGGCCCGACCAACGATATCGGCCGCGTCCTGGGCCGATGCCTGTTGAGCCGCAAGCGCGGTCAGCAGGCCGACGGCGGCCAGTATCTGGATCTTGGAGCGATTGTGCCTGATTCCCACGCTTCGAGCCTCCTGACCGATTTCGAAACATCGCTTCGGCTAGGAGGATGACGACAGAGGGCCCCTCGGTCAACACCGATTATCGAGCGATCGGCAGTTCGAGCAGACTCCACCGCCCCGGCTCGTGGTGAATCTGAAGCTCAGCGACTCTGGCGTCGGACCGGGTTTCGCGGGAGACGTCGCCCCCGCCGTTGTAGTTCCGCTGAAAGTGGATCGAATTCGGCGACTGCACCAGCAGTCGTACCCGGCTGCCGGGGGCGAGACGCCGGCTGGTAAACCGAAAGTTGTCGATCACGATCCTGGCCGGTGTGCCGGGCGTGAGGAGGCGCTCTCGATCGAGCCCATCGCGGAACCGGGTTCGGAGTTGGCCTACAGTGAGCAGGATCGATCGGCCGTCCGCTGTAATCTCGTAGAGAACCACGTGCAGGTCCGTATCGCGAACCGAGGCCGTCAGCCAAAGCGTCAGCTTGGCAAATCCAGAGATCTCGGTTGCGCTGTCGAACACCGGTGTGTGGTAGATCGCGCCGCGTCCGCCGAGCTCGTTGGCATACCGCGGGTCGGTCAGGTTCGGGGCGGCCTTCTCTGCCTGGCCTGGCGCGGTGTCGAGTGGATCGTAGCGCCACCGGTCTGGGGCGGATGGCGCCGGTTGCCGCCGGCTCAAGGTCCCTGCCTGGGCTACGGAACCGGCGGCGTTGCCGGACGACGTCAGGTAGAAGGGCGTCGGATTCGCTCCGATCTCTTCCAGGCTGTCGGCGTGCTTCCACTCCTCGGCGCCGGTGACATAGTAGGCCACTCGTTTGGGCAAGCGGGCGGGGCGGGGCCCACCTTTGATGGTCCAGTCATACCAGTCGGCCTCCAGGTCACCCATGCTGAAGACGGAGCTGCTGTCGAAGGTCAAACCGCCAATGCTGGCTTGCGGCGTTCGGGTGCCGGCATGGTCCCACGGGCCGATCATCAGGACGTGCTTGGTCCTGGCTGTCGGAGACCCGTACCGCATATGGCGACGGTAGTGTTCGAGCGCGCCAATCTGGTTACCGTCATAGATGCCGGTGCGCGTGAAGATGGGAATCTCGAGTCGGGCCAGCTGCTCGGGCGATGGTGCCATGGAGGCCCAATACTGATCGAGGGTCGGGTGATCGATCCAGCGTTGAAACGCGGGTGACGGGTTCCCGGCAACCGAATCGAGCGCAGCAAACGGGGCGTGACTGAGGTAGTGAGCGCGGAAACGTGACTGCCAGAACGCCTGATCACCGAAGAGGTTGGGATGCGTCACTCCCCCCGACACAAAGGTGATCCACTGGGCCCAGTATGGACGACTCATGCCTCCCAGGTGAGGCACGTCGACGCCCAGGTAGGCTGATGCCGTTGGCGCGATCGTCACGAGATTGGGCGGAAACTCTTTGGCAATCGACCACTGATTGAAACCACCATATGACCCGCCCATCATTCCGATCCTACCGTCGGACCAGGGCTGCTTGGCCAGCCACGCAATCGCGTCGTAGCCATCGTTTGCGTCGACCGCGAACGGTTCGAACACTCCCCCTGAGCCGCCCCGACCGCGGGTGTCGACCACCGCCATGACATAGCCGCGCCGCGCGGCGGGTAGCACATGGGGGTGATAGCCGTCGGTCATATAGGGGGTCATGGCAAAGATGACCGGTCGCGGGGTGCGCGGACCGGGCGGGAAGTAGACTGTGGCGTTGAGCAGGACTCCATCGCGCATCGGAATCCTGACGCCGAACATGATCTCGAGATTCTCAGCGGATGCCTGCTGCGCCTCGAGCGTTTCGATGCTACCGGCGCCACCTGCGATTACGAGCGCGGTGAGGAGCGGATGGAGTCCGGCTTTCATCGTTCGCAGCATGTCACGTCTCCGGATCAGCCGGTATGGCTGTGTTCAGGGCCAGGATACTCGCCCGCGCGGACCTCGGTGGCGTAGCGTCCAACCGCATCACGGACGGCTGGCCCAAGCTGCGCATAGTGCTTCAGGAACTTCGGTTTGAAGCCCTCATTGAGGCCAAGCATGTCGTGGAGGACGAGGACTTGCCCGTCGCATCCGATGCCTGCGCCGATGCCGATCGTGGGGATCGATACGCCAGCGGTGACCCGCTCCGCCACAGGACCTGGCATCAGCTCGAGAACCATGGAAAATGCTCCCGCCGACTCCAGCGCTCGGGCGTCCTCGACCAGCCGGTCGGCCGCGCCCGCCTGTTTGCCCTGGATCCGATGCCCGCCGAGCTGGTGGACCGATTGGGGAGTGAATCCCAGGTGGCCCATGACCGGAATCCCCGCCGCCACCAGGCGAGCCACGGTTGGAGCGAACTCGACTCCGCCTTCGAGCTTGACGGCCGCGGCTCCCGTTTCTTTGAGGATACGTCCTGCATTGGCCACCGCACGCGCGGGCGAGACCTGGTAGCTGAGGAAGGGAAGGTCGACTACGAGAAGTGCTCGTTGTAAGCCACGCCGGACGATGCGCCCGTGATAGATCATCTGATCCATCGTCGCGGTGAGCGTCGTCTCTTCGCCCGTCAGGAGCGGAGCCACCGAATCGCCGACGAGCACCACGTCGACGCCGGACTGATCGACCAGGGTAGCGAAGAGTGTGTCATAGGCAGTGATCATCACGATGCGCTGACCGGCCCGCTTCATAGCGGCCAGCTCGAGCGTGGTGACTCGTTTCCGCGGGCCGGTCGTCGGCGTGTCCTGCAGATAGGCGCACATGGACTGCTTACTCCGAAGGAGGAAAAAGGACGTCGCCGGTGTCGGCGTTCTCGACTCGAATGGCGCCCGTTGGACAATAGGACGCGGCCTTGACCACGATCGACGCCGGCGCGCCGGCCGGGTCGATCACGGTCGACTGGACATTCTCATCGTGGCGGAAGACGTCGGGCGCCAAGCCAACACACTGTGCGTTGCCGACGCAGAGATCGCGATCGATCAGGATGCGGAGCTTGGGTTCAGGTGCCGTCATCGGTCCCACTCCACCGGAAGTGCCTTGAGCGAGCGGAACTGGATGCTCGGCTGATACTCCAGCGTTCCGGGACGGAGCCGGAGCGAAGGCAGGCGCTCGGCCAGCGCACGAAACACCTCCTGGCCTTCCACGCGCGCCAGGGTGGCGCCGAGGCAGTAGTGCACGCCTGAACCGAAGGACACGTGTGGATTGGGTTGCCGGGAAATGTCGAATCGGTCGGGCTGGTCGAACGCCTCGGGGTCCCGGTTGGCAGCGGCAATGAACCAGCGGAGGCGGTCGCCTGCTTTGATGAGCTGTGAGCGGAGCGGTACGTCGGCGGTGGCGATCCGCTGCGTCGACTTGACGGGCGGGTCATAACGGAGGCATTCCTCGGTTGCTACGCGGACCCGACCGGCGGGGTCGGCACAGAGCGCCGCCCACTGGTCCGGATGGCGGAGCAGCGCCAGAGTCCCGTTGCAGATCAGGTTCATGGTTGTCTCATGACCCGCAAACAGCAGCAGGGCGGTGTTGACGAGTACCTGGTGTCGGGTGAAGATACCGCGTCCCTCGGCCTCAGCCAGAACCGAGATGAAATCATCGCCCGGCGCGGCGCGTCGCTGATCGACCCTGGGCGCGACGTAGTCGATCATCCCGCGGATTCCCTCCATCAGCGGCTTGAAACGATACGACTCGCCCCGATTGATGTAGAGCAGCTTGTCGGCCAGGTCGCGCAGGGTGTCCTGATCCTCGGGCGGCACACCCATCATTCGGGTAATGACGCGAACCGGGAGCGGCGCGGCCAGCGCGGTCAGGACGTCCATCTCGCCCTGATCGACGACCTGGTCGAGCAGATCATGGACCGCAGCGCGGACAAAGGGCCGCCACTTTTCCATCGCGGTCGGCGTAAAGTACGCATGGACGGCCCCACGCATGGCGGTGTGCTCCGGTCGATCCTGCTCGACCAGCTGGTCGGCTCGGAAATCCCGGACATGCGCTGCAAGCGGAGCGTCCTCGGGGTCGATTGGCGGGTATGGCGGACGCTGATCGCTTCGGATCACGGCAGACGAGAACAGCTCGTTGTGACGGACCAGCCAGACCAAGTCGTCGTAACGGGTGATGACCCAGAGCTGATAGCGCTCGTTCCAATGCACTGGCGCATTGTCGCGGAGGTGACCAAGCAGCGGGTAAGGGTCTGCGATCACCTCGGGCGCGAACAGGTCGTCGAGGTCGTGATCCAGCGTCGTCATGATTCCGTCTCCGGTGGGGCGGCACGGTCGGGTCGGGGGCGGCGGGCAGCCTGCTCGGCTCGTGGTGCCAGCACGACGGTCAGGGTGCAGAGCTTGCCTCGGCGGGGGTGGCGAGCCTGGGACAGCAGGTCGATCAGCTCGTCCATGGTTCGGTTGACGCGGCGAAGGTCGGCCGGCGAGAGCCAGGCGTAGCGCCGACTGGCCCAGAGATTCCGCAGCGGGCCCTGACGTTCGGTATCCTCACTCGTGACCGCCGCGCGGAAATCGCGCTCGGCGGTTCGCAACATGCTGCGGACCAGGCGGGTAAGCGGATGGGTCAGTGGATCTCGGTGAGTCGGGTATCGCAGCACCAGCGGATGCCCGGCCAGATCGTAGACGGTTTCGTCGCGTCGACCCCGGCGGCGGATCTCGAGGGGAACCAGCAGTCCGACCGCCACCAGTCGGCGGATATGATAGTATAGGGCGTCGGCGGGCCGGCCCATCAGCTCCGCGATTTCGAGCGCAGAGCAGGGACCGGTGGCCTGAATCGTGTCCACCACTTCCTGGCGGACCGGCGATTCGAGGGCGGCAATCTGATCTCGACGCTCGATGATGTACGGGCGAGATCGGGTCCGTTGCGCCGATCGGGCGGCGCGCTTGTCAGAGCTTGACACTGTTGAAATATCGCACGAATCTTCAGCACCGCAAGAGTCGGGGTCGGGCAACCGACTGCAGGGCCTACTTCCACGTGGAGATCGTATGCGCGATTGGATCGAGCTGATGCGGAACTGGTCGGGGGACGAGGTCGTCGTCCGATACGATCACGCCGCAGACGCCTGGATGTTCATTGCTATTCACGCCGCCATCGGAACCCGATCAGTCGGCGGTGTCCGGATGAAAGTATATCCGGATCCGGTCGAGGGCTGGTGGGACGCCGTGCGCCTTGCGGAGGGTATGACGAACAAATGGGCTGCCATCGATGTGAACTATGGGGGCGGCAAGGGAGTCATAGCGCTCTCGCGGCCAGTCGAGGGTAATGAACGTACCGCGTTGCTCCGTCGCTTTGGTCGGATGATTGCGTCCCTCAACGGCCGCTACGGTTCCGGTCCGGATATCGGAACCACTCCGGCCGACATGGCGCTCCTCGCCACCGAGACGCGCTACGTCCACTGCTATGACTGGACCCGTAACGAGCCATATGATCCCGGGATCTACACCGCGCTCGGCGTCTTTGTCGGCCTCAAGGCCGGCTGGCGGTTCGTTACCGGATCCGAGCACCTGCGCGGTGTCCGGGTTCTGGTTCAGGGAGTCGGAGACACCGGCGCTCCGCTGGCTCGTTCGCTCAAGCAGGCCGGCGCAGTCGTGCTGCTCAATGACATCGACGCGAGGAAGGTGGCCACTCTTGCTGCGGAGCTCGACGCGGAAATCATCCCGGTTGAGCGGACCTACGAGGCGAAGATGGATATCTATGCGCCCTGTTCCGTCGGTGCCACGCTCGATGAGACGACCATTCCCGCGCTCCAATGCCGGCTGATTGCCGGCGCCGCCAACAATCAGCTGCGTGCGCCCGAGGACGGCGAACGTCTCCTGGCACGTGGCATCACCTATCTGCCAGACTATGTCATCAACGGGGGCGGTGCGGTGTCGCTCGCGATGGTCGATGAGGGCGCGGATTTCCCCGCCATCGAGGCCGAGATCGGAAAGATGGCTGCGCGGATCACCGGCATCCTCGAAGAGGCGCGGCAACGGGGCGAGTCGCCGGTGCATGCGGCGGATCGGATGGTGGCTCGACGGCTCGCGTCGGTGCGGTAGGCGGACGGCGGGCTGAGATGCTCAGGGGCGGGAGCCTTGGCGACTCCCACCCCGCTTGCTACCCTCCGCTATCCCAGCAGGTCGGCCCGTTGCTGCCAGTCGGCGGCCAAGCGCCTCGGCTACCGCACGAACCTCTTCGACGAGCAGACTGAACTGCTCAGGATAGAGGCTTTGCGCTCCGTCTGACAGGGCCTCGTCGGGGCGGACGTGGACTTCGATGAGCAGTCCATCGGCCCCGGCGGCAACGGCAGCACGGGACATGGGGCGCACCAGGTTGCGGCGTCCGGTGCCATGGCTCGGGTCGGCCATTACCGGCAGGTGAGAAAGCTGCTTGAGCGCCGGAATCACGTTCAGGTCGAACACGTTGCGCGTGGTTGCATCGGCGCCGCGAATCCCGCGTTCGCACAAGATCACGTTGGCGTTGCCCTCGGACATTACGTATTCCGCGGACAGCAGCCAGTCGGTCACGGAGGCGGTCGGGCCACGCTTGAGCAGCACAGGCTTTCCGGCCCGACCGGCGCGCTTGAGCAGGCCGAAGTTCTGCATGCTCCGCGCGCCGATCTGGATTACGTCGGCAACGTCGGCCACCGCATCGAGGCCGGCATCGTCCATCGCCTCGGTGACGACGAACAGACCGGTTTCGCGGCGGGCAGCATCGAGCAGGCGCAGGCCCTCGGCGCCGAGGCCTTGGAACGCGTAGGGGGAACTGCGCGGCTTGTAGGCGCCTGCGCGCAAACCGACCGCGCCGGCTTGGCGGACCGCTCGCGCCGTAGCGAGAATCTGTTCCTCATTCTCGACCGAGCAGGGACCAGCAATGATCGGAAGCTCGTCGCCTCCGATGGAGGCGCCGCCGGGGAGCCGGATGATGGTCGGGTCACTGCGCCAGCTGCGCGCCACCATCCGATAAGGTTTGCTGAGCGGAACGATCTGCTCGACGCCCTGCAGGGCCGCGATCCGCGCACTGTCGATTCGACCGTCGTGGTCATGCACGGCAAGGGCACGACCGACCAGCCCGCTGACGGGGGTGGGCTCGAGGCCCGCCTCTCGCACCAGGGCTACGACGCGGGCTTCATCGGCCGGCGCCGCATCCGCCCTGAACAGAATCAGCATTGCCTAGGCGGCAGCCTTCCCCGCGTCCTGCTCGCCCAGCCGGACGCCGACGATGGTGGAGACACCCGGCTCCTGCATCGTGACACCGAAGACCGCGTCGGCCGACTGCATGGTGCGCGGGTTGTGGGTGATCACCACGAACTGGGTGACCCCCTTGAACTCCTGCAGCAGATTGGTGAAGCGGCCGACGTTGGAGTCGTCGAGCGGCGCATCCACTTCGTCCATCAGGCAGAAGGGGCTCGGCTTGGTCAGGTAAATGCTGAAGAGCAGCGAGACGGCCACCAGCGTCCGCTCACCAGAACTGAGCAAGTGGATCCGCTGCGTTTTCTTGCCGCGCGGCGCCGCGTGGATCTCGATTTCGCTCTCGAGCGGATCGTCGGCATTGGCAAGACGAAGATCGCATTCGCCACCACCGAACAAGGTCTGGAAGACCTTGTGAAAATTGGCCTGCACTGCCGCGAACGTCTCGAGGAAGAGGGTCCGTGCGGTGCCGTCGATTTCCCGAATGGCCTGGAGCAGGGACTGACGTGCTGCGACCAGATCGTCGCGCTGTGAGGTCAGGAACTCCAGACGCTTCGATTCCTCGGCATGCTCCTCGACGGCGAGCGGATTGACTGGACCGATTGCTTCGAGCGCCTGGACCACGCGGCCCACCTCGGCCTCGAGCGTTTCGCGGTCCAGGTCGAGCAGTTCGACCTTCGGAAGCAGTTGATCGAACGGCGCCCGCCATTCGGTTTCGATCCGTTCCAGCACGCGTCGGCGCTGTCCGGCAGCTTCGGTGAGGTCCAGCTCGAGTCGATGGGCCTCCTCGTTCGAGACCTCGAGATCCGACCGAAGGGCATGTACCGTCTGCTCCGCTTCGCGGAGCGCGGCGGTGGCCGAGGCCAGCGCGCCCTCGGCGTGGGCGGAACTCTGCTCGAGTTCTGCCAGGGCTGTCAGCCGATCCTGCCGCTGATCGTTCCACTCGGCATGTTTGGCTTCGAGGGCTACGGCTTCCAGCTCGAGGGCACTGATTTCGGTCTGCAGCGCTTCCGATGCCTGTCGAGCGAGTTCGATCGTCTGATTGGCGCGGGTCAGGCGCTCGCTGGTTGCCCGGAGCTTCGCAGCAACATGGGCTTCCTCCACCTGCCAGTGGACCCGGGCTTCGCGGGCGGATTCCTGTTCGCCCTCGAGTGTGGCCAGCGACTGACGGGCAGATCCGATGGCTTCTTCTTCCCGAACCTTGGCAAGCTCGCCCTCGTGGAGTGCCGCGCCGACGTCGGACTGACGGCTCTCGGTGCGGGCAATCCGTTCGGTCAAACGCTCGAGACGGGTCCGCGCTTCCTGACGTTCCCGTTCCAAGGTCATCAGCAGGCGCGTTGCATCGTCTCGTGCTACCGTGGCCTGGCGCTCCTGCTCGCGGGCCTGCTCCATCACGGATTGCGCTTCGGCGGCCTGTCGCTCCAGTTCCGTCAGCTGCTCCCGGGTTGCGGAAAGCCGATCGAGGATGCGGTCGAGCCCGGCTTGCTGGGCATCGATTTCCTGCGTCAGGGCTTCGAGCTCTGCCCGACGGCGGATCGGTCCGGACGGCGCTGCCGAGCCGGCCAGCATCACGGCGCCGGTCCGCCGGCGGAAAACCCGGCCGGACGGGTGAAGGATCTCGGAACCACCCAGCAGGGTGTCGATCCAGGGAGCCGCCGGGCCTTCTGCAGACAGGCGACCCGTCAGTGGATGCACCTGACCATCGTGGCTTCCAGGTACCCCGGGCAGGAGTACCAGTGCTCCCGGTTGAGCCTCGTCGTACCAAGTCCGAATTTCGTCGAGGGCGCCGTCATCCCGCAGCAGGATGGCATGCATCCACTCGCCGAGCAGACGTTCGGCCAGTTCGGCGGCATCCCGATCGGTCCGGATGAAATCGCTGAGCGGGCCGAGCACCGCATCGCCGAAGCGCTCGCGGGCGGCAAGCAGGGCCTGGGCACCAGGAGCGAGCCCGACGCGGTCGCGCTCCAACTCTTCCAGGGCCTGTCGACGCGCCGAAAGCTGGGCAAGTTGTTCTTCGGCCGACCGGCGCTCGTCCCGCTCGGCCGCCTCGCGTTCGCGAGTCTCGGCCACCAGGTGCCGAGCCCGGTCGGCCGCCGCGGTAGCGATCAGGGTCTCGTGGCCGCGCTGCGTCACGTCCTGTTCGGCAATCCGGGTGCGCTCTTCGGCGTTGGCATGGTCCTGGTCCAGACCGGCGCAATGCGCCTGCTGCTGGGTCAGGCCGTCGCGCAGGGAGGCCAGTTCGCCCTCGAGCGCAGCCCGCTCGCCTTCGAGTGTGCGGAGCTGTTGCGCCCGGGTGTGAAGGGCCTGTTCCAGCTTGCGGACCTCGTCGCGATGCGCACCAAGACGCTTCCGGACCTCCTCCTCCGCATTGGCCCGTTCGACCAGCTGGGCCTTGATCGCCTCGTGCTCGGCCAGGGCGTCGGCCTTGTCGGTCTCGGCCTGCTCACGCTCGAGCGCCGCCTGTTCGGTACGAACGACCGCCTGCTGCCGCTCTTCTTCGTCGCGATCTCGCCGGGCGCGGGCGTGGGCCAGCCGTTCGGACGCTACCGCAAGGTCACCGTCGAGCTTACCGAGCGCGAGCTGCACCTGGGCCAATTCGCGCGAGACGGTGGCGCGATGCTCCTCGGCCGCGACCCGCTCGCGCCCGAGGGCTTCCTGGCGCGTGGTCGCGTGGCCCAGCTGTTCTCGCAGATCGGGCAGGACGGCCTTGAGCTCGTCGTGACGCGCCTGCATGCCGCTGACCCGCTCGCTCAGATCGGCCAGCGTCAGGTGCGCCAGGGTGATCTGCGTCGAGAACTTCTCTTCCGTCAGCTTCGCATGACGCTCGGCCTTGCCTTTCTGGCGGGCCAGGCTGCGAATCTGTGACTGGACCTCGGCAATCAGGTCCTCCAGGCGCTGCAAGTCGGTGGCGGTCTCGGTCAGGCGGCGTTCGGTCGAATGCTTCCGATCGCGGTAGAGGCCGATCCCGGATGCCTCTTCGAACAGCGACCGGCGCTCGTCGGCGCGATCCGACAGCAGCAGGTCGATCATCTTGGCTTCCATCACCACGCCGGCATCGCTGCCGAGGCCGGTTCCGCGCAGCAGATCGTTGACGTCGCGGAGGCGGACCGGGCTCTTGTTGACGAAATACTCGCTCTGGCCGGATCGGGTCAGCCGGCGGGTGATGACGACTTCGCCGAAGGCTATCGGCAGGGCGCCGTCGGTGTTGTCCAGGTAGAGGGACACTTCCGTGATGTTGATGGGGCGTCGGTTGACCGAGCCCTGAAAGATGACGTCCTCCATCTTGCCGCCGCGCAGCAAGCGGGCTGAGGTCTCGCCGAGGACCCAGCGGACGGCGTCTGATACGTTGGATTTTCCGCAGCCGTTCGGGCCGACGATTGCCGTGACACCATGGTCGAATTCGAGCGTGACATGGTCGGCGAAGGACTTGAAGCCGGAGAGTTCCAGCTTGAGCAGTTTCATGAGATATCCGGATGGAGCGTTCGCGTTCGTACGGGCAGAGCCGTAGCGACGCGCAGAAAATAGCCGGGCGGGGGAGCTTCGGGCTACTGCTTGAAGGGCGGATTCGTGAGGATGAAATACGGGCGGCCGAGCCGGCGACCCGTCTCTTCTGCCATGGGGCGGCTGTTGTACGGGCCGACCACCACCCGATATCCCTCGTCGTCGGAGGTTGGGTCCAGGACTCGGGCGGGGTACCCGGCGGCAACCAGCTGTTTCGCGAAGTCTCGGGACCACTCGGCGTTCTGGGAACTGCTGACCTGGAGGTAGAGCCGGTCCGTCGAGACGGCCTGGCTGTCGGAGCGGACGAGATCTCGGTCCTGGGCCACGAGAATCGACTCAGCAGCGGCAGCCGCCAGGGTCGCCCGGTCGCGGGGGATCCAAGTGGTCACCAGCCAGAAGTCGGCGGCACCGCCGTCGATGCGGCCAGTCTCGGGCTGGCCGGGACGGCTCAAGTCCAGGGTGACCAGGTCGCCGTCACGCCGGACCAAAAGGGTGCTGCCTCCAGCCACGGTGGGCAGGTCCTCGTCCCAGTCGGTTCGGACCGTCGCGGTCAGGCGACCGGTCGTCAGGTCGACGATCCAGGCCTCATCTTCCGAGCCAGCCTGGGCCAGCAGCCAACGTCCCGAGCCATCGGTTCGGACCCGGCGCGGGGTTCCCGGCAGGGAGATGGTCGACAGCCGGTCCTGGCCGTACCGGTCGAAGACTTCGATCGAGCTGTCGTCGTGGGCGATATAGATCCGGTGTCCCGATGGGCTGAACGAAACGTGGCGGGCCGGCGCACTGGCGCGGATGCTGGTGACCCGGAACGGATCGCTGGTCCCGTAGAGCTTGACCTCTCGCCCTTCCGGGATGGCCACCAGGTCTGCCCAGTAGCTCGCGGTCGGCTCTCCGTCTCCGACATCGGCGCTGTGTAGTGATCGGTCCGAACTCATCACGGTGAGTTGGCGGGGCGTGCTTCCGAGCACGGCGACGTAACGCTCACTCAACGTCGCAGTTTGAAACACAGGGTCCACGGGCAGCGGGACCCGGTACATGACCGGCACCCCACCCTCGTACCGGCTGACCCGCCGGCCGGCATTGATGGCGTAGACCGAGCCGTCGCCCACCATGATGGCCGTTTCCACGCCGGCCGACCGGGGCCGGACCGCTCGAGACTCGAGATCGACCGCGAGCAGGTTTTTTTGCGTATCAACGAGATAGAGGAGTCGGGCCTCGACATTGACACCGAGGACCCCGCTCACGTTGGGAACGTCCCCCCTCGTGCTCCAGATTGGCTGCTGGAGAGAGTCGGGGCGGTAGGCTTCGACCACACCGCTTCGGCGGGGCACTCGGATGAGGGAGACTTGCCCACCAACCGCTGGCAGGTCCGGTGGCGGCGCCGGAGGGTTGCCACCGCATCCGGCGGCAAACAGAAGGCCCGCGACCAGCGCTGCCGTCTGGATCGCGGGCCCAAAGCGGTGCTGCGTCGTCGTCAGAACGTCGGCCCCAAGCTGATGGTCCACATTCCTCCAATGGAACGCTGCAACGGAACCGAGTAGTCCAGCCGAAGAATCAGGATATTAAGAAGGTTTGTTCGCAACGAGAAGCCATAGCTGGTGAGCGGCGTTCGGACGCAGCCCGGCACGGCGAGGCCGGTCGCCGGATCGAATCGGCACGGCGCTGGGTTGGCAGCGTCGCGGCTCAGGTTGACCGTCATGCCGCGCTCCCAGAACACGCCGGCGTCGAAGAACACGGCTGCTTCCAGCGCAGCGGGGAAGTTCCCGAGGGAAATGATGCCGAGCCCGGGGGCAACCACGGGAAGCCGAACTTCCGCGTTGAACACGGCGACGCGTGAGCCGATCAGCCGATCGAACGATGGGCAGCCGGAGTACGAGTTCTCGTCGATCTCTTCCCGACATTCGTTTCGGCTCAGGGAGCCTCGGGTATAGCCTCGGATCAACTCGGTCTGGCCGCCGAAGAGCCGAAACCGGCTTTCGTCGCGCCCCATGCGGCCAAAGAAGAGACCCCGGGTTGCCAGCGTCATATTGCCGACCAGCCGATCATAGCGCCGCATGTCGGCGGTGACCGACGTGAACTGCCACCCCGACCCGATCACTTCCAGGTTCTGGCTGACCTCGAAGCGGGACCGGCGGCCCAGAAATGGCCCGACGTAGGCGCTGAGCGAGTTGTCGTGGACGTACGCCAGCGACGGCGCCAGATAGGTGATGCTCTGGACACGAGTCGTTTCCAGGAATGGTTCGCGGCTGGGAATGCCGGAGCCGAGGAAATAGGGCTCGCGGATCTGGAGGAGATCGTCCGTCAGGTTCGCAAAGCTGACCGAACTTTCGATCCGCGTGAAACGCGACAAGGGATAGTAGGCCCGGGTGGAGACGTCCCGCAGCACCAGGCGCCGGACGTTGGTGACGTAGGTGCCCTCTTGTTCGGTGGGCCCGGTTTCGAAGGTGCTGTAGTCGTAGAAGAAATACGGTTGCTGCTGGACCCCGACCGCCCAATTGAGCCGGCGCGACAGGTTGGCATACTGAGCCACGAACTGTGTCTCGGGCAGGCGTCCGTTGAGCTCGGCCCCGATGATCATCTGCTGGTTGGAGAGCATGTCGCCGAGGACGACGACGGCAGAGCCGGTGACGCCGCGTCCAAAGTTGTCTCGGACGTACCCGACGGTCGGTCGGGACACGTACTCCGGTCCGAAGCGGGCGCGATAGGGCCGATGAACGAACTCGGTCGTGTCGGGCACCGGAATGACCACCGAATCACGCAGGCGCGCGATGGTGACCGGAGGCGGCTGGCGGAGTGAATCGGGTACGGTCGGGAGCGAGTCGGTGCGTCGGAAACCGGTTTCGCCGCGATAGATCGACCGCGACTGCAGCACGCCTGCCGGTCGCGGGACGGTGTCCGCCTGCTGCGCGGGGCGGGGAACGAAGATCGGCTGCGCAGCAACCAGTACTGGCTGTCCCGACGCGCGCGGCCGCCACGGCTCCTGCTTCAGTGAACGGGGGTCGTTGACCGAATAGATGTCGTAGCTGGCCTGCTCGAAGTAAATGAATGCGAGCCGGTCGGCGCCGCGAGCCCATGACAGCACCGGAGACAGCGGTGTGATGCCCTGTGACCCGGTGTAGAACTGGGTCAGCTGGTACACCTCGCCATCGGCCATGTCGTACAGGAAGATATTGGCGACATTGTCTCGATCCGACACGAAAGCAATGGACTGGCCATCGGGCGCCCACTGGGGATTAGAGTTGCGACCCTCCTCCATGTTCTGCAGCAGTTCGATCCGGCCATCGTCGAGGTGATACAGCGCGATGCGCAGTCCACCCCAGACCAATGCGTCCAGGTCGGTGCCCGGGCCGCGGTCGGTCGCAAACGCAATCGTTCTGCCGTCCGGCGACCAGACCGGGTGCAGATCTGCGTACCTGTCGTTGGTCAACCGGCGCAGATCGCTGCCGTCGACGTTGATCGTGAACAGGTCGGACAAACCGCCGTCCAGGCCCGTAAAAACGATGCGGCTCCCATCCGGACTGAACGTCGGGGTCGTGACGCCAGCGAGGGGCACGGTGATCCGGCGGACTTCGCGGTTCCGCTCGGGGTCGATGATGACGATGTCGTCCCGGCCCGCGCGCTTGGCTGCAACCGCGAGGTAGCGACCGTCCTCCGACCAGGCGGCGGACGACGACATGAACCGGAAGGTTTCGTAGCTGCCGCTGAAGGTCGATTTGAGCAGCCGGCGGATCGGCCTGCCGCTGGTGCCGTCAGCCAGCCACAGGTCCATCGAGAAGAAGTCTTGCTCGCTGAAGAAGGCGACTCGGCTTCCGTCCGGCGACAGCGCAGGCGCCAGATGCCACTCGCCCTTGGACGTTTCCTTGGTGAGCAACCCCTGGGCCATGGACCGGGCCCGAACCCGGTTTTCGATTTCGGGCAGGTACTGACGGGTGACGGCATCGCGCCACTGCTCGATCAGTTGCTCGAACGACATGCCAAGGACGCGGCGCAGCGACATCTGGAGCCCGCCACCGACGGCATTCTTGGTGATGGCGCCAATGGCTTCATCGCCCCAGCGCTGGCCGATATAGGTGATGATCGCGTGGCCGAACTGGTAGGGAAACACCGTCATCAGCTCGCGGGCGGTCGGCAGCTTGCCTTCCAGGGCCCCGTCGCGGAGCCACATCGCCGTCTTCGTGTCAGTCGGTCCAAGCGAGAAGTACTCGGCCATGCCTTCGGCAAACCAAAGCGGCGCATTGGCCGAGAAGATGCCTTGAATGCCGGCCCCGCCACGGCCGCGTGACCAGATATCGAACTGAAACTGGTGCACCATTTCATGGGTCAGCACGTGTTCGTCGTCGGCGTAAAAACCCGACAGAGGAAAGACGTTCCGGTGCCGGAGAAAGTCGGTGAACCCCTGGGTGCCTTCAGGTACGTCGCCGCCCCCGAGGTTGGTCTGCTGGAAGTGGCTGTGGGAGGCGTAAAGGATGATGGCCTTTCGCTCCTCGAACTGATGGTTCAGGACTCGCGAAAGCCGGGCATAGGCCCGTTCGGCCATCCGGGCCATGTCCATGGCCGCTTCGCGTTCCTCCGGATAGTAGTAGACGTCGAAGTGCTCGGTCTGGACGATTCGGAAATCGAAGCGTCCATACTGGACCCGATTCCGCCCGAAGTACTGCGCAGCGAGTGCGCCGGGCAGGCCGGCCAGTAAGAGAAGGAGCAGGACGAAGCGGCGCATCGGTCAAACCTTTCGTTCCGCAGCCGATGCATACGCAACGGCGGGTGCATCGTTCCAGAGACGCTCGAGCTGATAAAAGGCTCGTGTTTCCGGATGGAAAATATGAACGACGAAATCGACGAAATCGAGCAGCGCCCAGCGGCCGGACTGAAGCCCCTCGACGTGGTGGGCGTCGATCCCGAGCTTGGCCATCCGGTCCATCACCGAATCGGCGATACCGCGGACATGGGCGTCCGAAGTGCCCGAGGCGACCACGAAGAAGTCGGCCGCGTCGGACAGCCCGCGCAGATCGAGAGTGATGATATCGCGTGCCTTGAGATCGTCTGCGGCGTCGAGGGCCGCCTGTACCGGCTTCGGGATGGTCGAACCTTTGGGGGCACTTGCCACGAGCGAGTCTCCGACGAGCGGGGCCGATTCCGCGCTCGAGAACGTAACGGAACGGTCAGACGGGGCGGACCGTGCTATCTCGTCTGACAATCGGTTTTCCGGCGCACCCTGACGGCCGGCGTATCGGAAGGTCGGCGGTTGATCCGCGAAACGGAAGGGTTGTCGGCCTGCCGGTTTGGGCAGGCCGGACAGGGCGATTCGGAACGATCGATTCGGGCGTTACTCTGCGGCGATGGTGACCTGGAGCTGTGCGGTGACGTCCGGATGAATCCGGATCGAGACGGGGTGGCTCCCAAGGTGTTTGATCGGGTGTTCCAGCTCGATCCGACGCCGGTCGATCTCGAAGCCCTGCTTTGCCAGGGCGTCTGCGACGTCTGATGACGTGATCGAACCGAAGAGCTTGTCGCCTTCACCCGCCTTGGCCGTGAGCTTGAGCGCGACGGCTCCCAGCTTGGCGGCCAGTGCCTGCGCTTCGGCCCGATCGGTCGCGGCGCGAGCAGCCCGAGCTTTGTGCTCGGATTCGATCCGGCGCTTGTTGCCCTCGGTGGCTTCGAACGCCAGGCCGCGCGGCAGCAGGAAGTTGCGCGCGTAGCCGGGCTTGACCCGGACCAGCGCGCCAGCTTTGCCCAATCCCTTTATGTCTTCACGAAGAATCACTTCAAGATGCATTGCCGCCTCCAGCGGTCGGAATGCTGCGGTTACGAAAATCGATCCAGGTGTCGGCGACCCCAACCATCACGATCGTTGCCAAGGCCATCGGTAGCACCAGTACCGAGGCAATCAGGACGAGCAGCTTGCCCGGCAGTGGCCACCGCTCGGTGGCGCGCAGCACGATGGCGAGGCCCCGGATGGCGTAGATGCCGCCCCACACGATCGCCGCCCAGGTGACGACGCGGCCGATGGGACCGCCGACGTTGAACAGCGCGAGTGCCAGGGTAAAGATAGCACCCCAGATGATGTGATCATTGAAGCGGAACTCGAACAGCGGGCGCGGCGGCTGCCCGATTGGCGCCGAGGCAATCAGGTGATACCAGCGCCACGCCAGGGCCAGACCCAGCATGCCCAGGAGCACCACGATGCCGGGGAAGGAGCGGGCCATCAGGGGAAGCGCCTCGGTCATCATCGCCGCCTGGGCCGGGTCGGCACCGCGCAGCCCGATCTCCAGCCCCCGCCGGAGATCTTCGATCAGCGCCGCGTCAATCGTGGCCATGGCAATGCCCGCCGAGCGAGCCCAGACCGCTGCTGCGCCCATGCCGGCAATCATGGCGGCGCCGGCGCGCAGCAACGTCGTGGCGCGCGGCAGCAGATAGATCAGCAGCACGAAGACCCCCCCGGCGGTGATGGCGACAGCCGTGAGCAAGCGGACCGATACGGCCGGATGTGCCGCATCGCCCAGGACTTTGAGCCCTCCGAGACCGGCCGCGAGCACGAGCCAGAGCCACTCGCGCGGACTTCTGGGCGGGCTGAAGGCCAAGAGCAGCGCGAGAGGCACCAATAGAAAAAGTGGTGGGGCAACCAGAAGGTATGCCACCACCACGAACGTCGTGCCGAACGCGGGGCGGCACCCCTCGGGGGGTGCCGCGGGCGAAGTCATCAGCCCGTATGTCCCTTGATGTAGGGCAGGAGCGCCAGGTACCGGGCCCGCTTAATGGCCACGGCCAGCTGCCGCTGATGCCGAGCCGTCACACCGCTCAGCCGGCGGGGCAGGATCTTGCCACGCTCAGTCAGGAAGCGCGACAGCAACTTCTCGTCTTTGTAGTCGACGATCCGGATCCGCAACTCGGCAAGTGGATCGCCCTTCTTGTGGCGGCTCATTCGTCGTC
The DNA here is from genome assembly GCA_019637315.1 of Gemmatimonadales bacterium. Taxonomy (NCBI): domain Bacteria; kingdom Pseudomonadati; phylum Gemmatimonadota; class Gemmatimonadia; order Gemmatimonadales; species Gemmatimonadales bacterium. The sequence continues at coordinate 98,000 of JAHBVU010000009.1, read as the reverse complement.
CTCCTCTTCGGAGTCAGCCGGCTTGACCGCCGCGTAATTCGGGGGAGTCGGCGGCTCGTCGTTCAGCACCACCAGATGACGCAGCACACTGTCATCGAGCTTGATGGCGCGCTCGAACTCGGGCAGCGAGCTCGATTCGGCTTCGAAATTGGCTACCACGTAGTAGCCGGAGTCATTCTTCTTGATCTGATACGCCAGCGCACGGCGGCCCCAGTGATTCAACTGCACCGATTCGGCGTTGCCGATCAGGGCGTGAAAGCCTGCGAGCTTGGCGTTGACGGCTTCTTCGTCCAGGGATGGATCGAAGATGTAGACTACCTCATACGGACGGGCCATGCACACCTTTCCTTTGGTCGTGTTCGCCCCGGGGCCGGTGCGTGAACCCGGGGAGGATGATTGGATAGCCTTTCATTATACACCCAGTGCACCTCCGGAACAACGGAACGGTCGAGGCGGGCGGTGGGCAACCCGCCAGCGGCGAGCGTCGGTCCGGAGCGTCCCTGGCCGGAGAGGCGTCCCGGGCTAGTTTTCGGCCATGCGCCTCGAATCGCTGCAGACCGGGCAACCGCGAACGATCAGTCGGGCCGGCCTTGATGGTCATCAGGGCGAAGCCCGGACCAGCACGGTCTGGAAAGAGCCGGTCGTCGGTCGGGTCTGGGCCGGCGCCCTGGGACTGAGCGGTGATGCCCCGGGGGACGATCCTGATCGAGCCCTGCTGGCCAGTGCAGCGTCTCACTACCCCGTTTGGCGGAAGGCCTGGGGGGTTCCCGACCTTGGGCCGGGAGCGTTCGGAGAGAATCTGACCATTTCCGGTTGGGATGAACGGACCGTCTGTCTCGGCGATCTATTCCTGATCGGGGATCTCAGGGTCGAGGTATCGGGGCCGGGCCGGCCGAGCGCCGATTTGGAGGTTCGGCATCGTCGGGGCGGCATCTGCGCAGAGATGGAGGCGACGGGGCGGTGGGGTTGGTACTTCAGGGTTCACAACGAAGCCTGGCTCGAGCCCGGGCTCGCCGTGTCGCTGATCGACCGGCCTTTTCCGCAGTGGCCCATCGACCGGGTGGCGCAGACCATCGCGGATCGGCGCGACGGAGCTGAACTCGCCGGCTGCCCGGCATTCTCCGACCGCTGGCGGGCGCTGCTGACCGTGGCGTAGCTGGTCGCCGTCTGCGATCTGGTCGCTGGTCCGTTTTCGGGATACTATTTTGGATACAATCTTTAAGGACCCTTCCATGCGTCTCGCTTCTCTGGCCGCGGTCTGTGCCGTGGCCGTGGTGGTGGCACCGCTGCCGGCTCAGCGCGCGGCCACTCATGCCCGCGAACTCGCGGCCATCGACAACGTCGTCACTTCGATGATGAAAGAGTGGCAGGTGCCCGGGCTCGCGCTGGGCATCGTCAAGGATGGCAAGGTGCTGTACCTGAAGGGGTACGGGTACCGCGACCTGGAACAGCAACTGCCGGTGACCCCGCAGACGCGGATGGCCATCGGTTCGAACAGCAAGTCGTTCACCGCGCTCTTAATGGGCATGCTGGTCGATCAAGGGAAGCTCGACTGGGACAAGCCCGTCAAGCAGTACCTGCCGGACTTCGAGATGTACGACGACTACGCCACCCGGAACCTGACGCCCCGGGATCTGGTGAGCCACTCCTCGGGTTTGCCCCGTCACGATATGGTCTGGTACGGGCGTGACGTTCGTCGCCACGACTTGCTGGGCCGGCTCAAGTATCTGGAGCCGACCACGTCGCTGCGCGGCAAGTGGCAGTACCAGAACCTGATGTTCGTCACGGCCGGGATCCTGGTAGAGCGGCTCTGGGGTCGCAGTTGGGAAGACCTGATCAGGGGCGAGATCTTCGGGCCGCTCGGGATGACGCAGTCTTTGCCCGGTACGACGGGGATCGACGGGCCCGGCGATTTCTCGTGGCCCTATCAGCTGGTGAACGACAAGATTACCCGGATTCCGTACCGGGTCATCGATGAAGTCGGGCCGGCCGGCTCGATCACCTCGACCGTCGAGGACATGGTGAAGTACATCCAGTTCCGACTCGATCGCGGCGCCGGTAGTCACAGGGTGAAGATCTCGGCAGCCCAGGAGAATCTGATGCAGTCGCCCCAGATGGTCGTCGGCGCGGCAGCGGGCGCAGTCTGGCCCGGGGTCGAGATGGTCAGCTACGGGCTGGGCCTTGGCGTTGGTTCGTATCGCGGCCATGGAATCGTGATCCATGGGGGTGGGATCGACGGGTTCATTTCGCAGATGTCGTGGATTCCCTCGAAAAACATCGGGGTCGTCGTACTGACCAACTCGGGGAATCCGATTCCAACCCTGGTTGTGGAGTCGGTCTACGACCGCTTGCTCGGCCTGCCGCCGGTCGACTACGCTGCGATTCAGCGCAAGGTCGACGCCGAGGGCAAGGCGCAGGTGGCCAAGGCGCAGGCCGAACACCGGGCCAGCCAGAAACAGGGTACCTCGCCGAGCCATCCGCTGGCGGCGTATGCCGGAACCTACCAGCATCCGGGGTACGGCAGACTGGTGATCCGGGAGGCTGGCGGCCGGCTTGCGCTCGGGCTCGACAAGTTGGAGGCGCCGCTCCGCCACTTCCATTATGACGTTTTCGAAGTCGATCCGACTATCGGTACGTCTTCGCTCAGTGGGATGGCGAGCTTCGGTTTGAACCTGAAGGGAGAGGTCGAGCAGGTTGCCCTGCCGCTCGAGCCTGGCGTCAAGCCGATCGTCTTTACGCGGGTCAAGAACTGAACCGACGGGACGAATCGGTGAGCCCGTCGGTGGCGTGCCTGCCGCCGACGGGCTTGTCGTTCCGCTGGCGACTCAGCGGGCCTTTGCGCGTGCGGCCGCGCGATCAATGTCGACTTCGATCGTGCGCCAGCGCCCCTGGTTGAACCGGAGGATGCTGAGTCCGCACCTGGCGATGTGGCCGGCCAGGATCGCAAGCCAGATATCGATCGGGTCGAGCGTGCCCAGTCGCTGGACGGTAAAGCAAATTCCGAGCGGGATGATGACCTGGGACGCGATCGAGATATAGAGGGGGCTCTTGGTGTCGCCCGTGCCCTGGAGGCCGCCGGTATAGGTCAGGGCCGCGGCGATGAACAGGCCGGAAACACTCAGGACCCGCAGCAACTCGACACCGATTTCCACCACGGCGGGTTCTGTCATTCCGAAGATCGCGAGGAGTTGTCTCGGAAAGACCAGGAAGAAGAAGCCGATGGCGGCCGCACCCGACAGCCCGTAGCGGGCCGCGACGCGAACGGCTTGATCCGCTCGGTCGGCTTGGCCGGCGCCGAGATTTTGCCCAGCTACTGTGGCGGCCGCCCCCATCAGGCCAACAGCGGTCCAGGTGATCAGCGAAAAGAGTTGCGAATACCCGATCGCGAAGGCTGCTTGCGCGGCGGCGCTCTGAGCCAGCGACCCGATGAACGCCAGCATCAGGACGCCGCCGACGTTCATCGCAATGCCCTGCACACCCGCCGGCAACCCGAACCGGAAGAGCGAGCGGATGATGCTCCAATCCGGTCCGTAACCCTGGCCGCGCGGGAAGCGAACCACCCAGTGTCCGGCCCAGAGCTTCCACAGCCCATACCCGCTGACCAGCCAGGCAGCGAGCACGGTGCCGATTGCCGCGCCGGCCGTGCCGAACGCCGGAATCGGTCCGAGGCCGCGGATCAGGACCACGTTGAAGATCAGATTCAGGACGGTCATGATGACGCCGAGGACCATCGGTGTCCGGGCGTCGCCGGCGGACCGCAGCACGCCGCTCAGCATGAAGAAGAGCAGCATCCCACCGCTGAACGCGAACATGATGCGCAGAAAGGGGAGGGCTTCTGCGGCAACCGCCGGCGTGGCGTTGACGAGGTCCAGGAGCCAGGGGGCCAGCACATACCCGAGAGGACCGAGAATGCCAAACGTCAGCACCACGGTGGTCAGAAACGCCTGGTAGACGACTCGGTCTACCCGTGATTCGTCTCCGGCGCCCGCGAAACGGGCCACCAGGACGCTCGCACCAGTATAGAGCGAAGAGATGAAGACGATGACGACGATAAGGATCTGCCAGGAGACGCCGATCGCCGCGTTAGCCGCGTAGCCGATCATGTGGCCGACCATCACATGGTCGACGATGCCTTGCAGTCCGCCTACCATGTTGGTGAGCATGGTCGGCCAGGCCAGCTTCCAGACGGCGGGCACCAGCGGGCCAGCGACGATCGACCGATCGTATCGGGCGCTCGGCCTGGCTTGCGATGCGGGCTCTGCCGGGAGGGTTGCCTGTGCGGTCGGGCCGGGGGGCCCGGTTCGGTCGGGATCGAGGCCGGTCGCGTCGCTGGTCATCGGTCGGAAAAGTACGGAGGGAGGTCATCCAGGCCTAGCGATCTGGGGTTTGGACCCCGGGTCACGGCCAGGCAACGCCCCGGGATCAGTTTCCGACCCGGTGCAGATGGGGTAGCGGTGGAATTGCCAATCCGGGGCCGAAGCATTAGCCTTTAGATCTGCTAAGTTGTTGTGTCACTTGCGATTCGCTTGATCTAACCCGCACCAGGGCGCCTGTGAAACTGGTCATCAAGCCGCTCGAGCGGGCCTACTTCGCGGTCACCGACCCGATCGTGGGATGGCTCCTCAAGCTCCGGGTTCGCCCGAACACGCTCACCACGATCGGCGCGCTCGTCGTGGTGCTGTCCGGGGTGGCGTTTGCGTTTGGCTGGATCCGGACCGGCGGGGCGGTGCTACTGCTATCCGGGGTTGTCGACACCTTCGATGGCGCGGTGGCCCGGCGGAGCGGTCAGGTCTCCAAGTTCGGGGCCTTCTATGACTCGACGCTGGATCGGGTCGGCGACGGTGCCACATTCATGGGGATTGCCGTGTACCTGCTGCAGGCGCCGGGGGTGACCGGGCGGGTCGAGTGGACGGTGGTCTGTATGGTCGCGATCGTGAGTTCGCTGATCGTGTCATACGCCCGGGCTCGCGCCGAGGGACTGGGCATCGACTGCAAGGTGGGCATCGTGCAGCGAGCCGAGCGGCTGCTGGCGGTCGGGGTGCCGACGCTGTTCCTCGGCGCAGGGTCGAACGCCATCGTCCTCAAAGTCATCGTCGCCGTGCTGGCGCTGGCGTCGACGATCACGGTGGTCCAGCGTTTCGTGTACATGTATCAGGTAACCGAAGGCCAATCTGACGGCGACACGCCGTCCGCATCCTAGAACGAACCAATTTGCGGTATGCTGGCCCGGCATCGGGCCGTTGACGAAAGGATTGAACGTGCCTCAAGGAACTCCTCGCCCCATTCAGCCCGCGACCGGCAAGCTCGGAGTGCTCTGCGTCGGGCTCGGCGCCGTGGCGTCGACTTTCATCGCGGGTGTCGAGAACGTCCGCCGCGGTCGTGCGCAGGCAACCGGCTCGCTGACGCAGCTGGCGACGATCCGCCTTGGCAAGCGCACTGACAAGCGGGCACCGCTGATCAAAGATTTCGTGCCGCTCGCGAAGCTGGATGACATCGTCTTTGGCGCCTGGGATCCGGTGCCGGATGACTGCTACCAGTCGGCGCTGCATTGCGGCGTGCTCGACAAGCACGAGCATGTTGAGCCGATTGCCGATTTCCTCAAGACCGTCAAGCCGATGCCGGCCGCCTTCGACCAGCACTACGTCAAGCGGCTCCAGGGTACCAACGTCAAGAAGGGCACCAAGCGGCAGATGGCTGATGAGCTCCGGAAGGACATCCGGGACTTCAAGGCCAAGAACGGCTGCGACCGGCTCGTGATGGTCTGGTGTGCCTCGACCGAGATTTTCATCACGCCGGGACCTGCGCACCAGACCCTGGAAGCGTTCGAGAAGGCCATCGACGCCAACGATCCGTCGATTGCGCCGTCGATGCTCTACGCCTACGCCTCGATCATGGAAGGGGTGCCGTTTGCCAACGGCGCGCCGAACCTGAGCTGTGACTTCCCGGCGCTCGAGGGGCTGGCGCTGGAGAAGAAGGTGGCCATCGGCGGCAAGGACTTCAAGACCGGCCAGACGATGCTCAAGACCGTGCTGGCGCCGATGTTCAAGGCCCGCATGCTCGGTGTGTCGGGCTGGTACTCGACCAACATCCTGGGCAACCGGGACGGCGAGGTGCTCGACGATCCTGAGAGCTTCAAGACCAAGGAAGAGTCGAAGCTGGGCGTGCTCGAGCACGTGCTGCAGCCCGAGGTATACCCCGAGCTGTACGCCAAGCTCTACCACAAGGTGCGGATCAACTACTATCCGCCGCGTGGCGACAACAAGGAGGGCTGGGACAACATCGACATCTTCGGGTGGCTGGGCTATCCGATGCAGATCAAGGTCGATTTCCTCTGCCGCGACTCGATCCTGGCCGCGCCGCTGGTGCTCGACCTGGCACTGTTCTTTGACCTGGCGCAGCGTGCTGGTATGGCCGGGGTGCAGGAGTGGCTCTCGTTCTACTTCAAGAGCCCGCAGGTGGCGCCGGGACTGTACCCCGAGCACGACTTGTTCATTCAGCAGACCAAGCTCAAGAACACGCTCCGTTATCTTATGGGCGAGGCCGCGATTACCCATCTCGGCGTGGAGTACTACGACTACGGCAAGGAGTGAGGTGCCTGGACGATGAAATACTTTCACCGGACTTCCGCTACGCCCGATGAGGTGGTTGCCAAGGCGGCCGAGTTTTTCGGCTCCCGGATGCAGCGAACGGAGGAAGGGGCGCGGCGGTTGCGGTTTGCCGGATCGATCGGCCAGCTCAGCGTGAGCGTGCTGGCCGAAGGCGGCCACTATACGCTCGTCACGGTCGAGACCAATCAGCCCGGCGAAAGCGAGATCGACAAGCTCGCCAAGCGGTTTCTGGCGATAGTGCACACGTTGGTCCACGAGCATCACGCGGTACGCGGCGCCTACTGACGCTCGAATCGCGATACCGCTGGAGCGGTCGGCCGAGATCCTCGGTCGGCCGCTTATGCGTTTGAAGGGTGCAACCGTATGACCGTGGGACGTCAGGAAAGAAAGGGCCGGTAGATGCCCGGCCTGCCTAACCTTTCCGCGGAGGCGTCATGGCGCGAGCAGCGAGCAGTGGCAAACGCATTCGATACGCTGTCGTTGGCCTTGGGCATATCTCTCAGGTCGCGCTGCTGCCTGCGATGGGCAAGGCCAAAGCCAACAGTGAGCTTGCTGCGCTGGTGTCGGGAGACAGGACCAAGTTGCGCCGGCTGGGACGCAAGTATCGCGTCAAGACACTGATCGACTACAAGGGATATGATGCGTTGATGGCCAGCGGCGATATCGACGCCGTGTACATCGGCCTTCCCAACCACCTGCATCGGGACTTCGTAGTTCGCGCGGCCCAGGCCGGGGTTCATGTGCTATGCGAAAAGCCCCTCGGTCTCGATGCGCGCGAATGCCGCGACATGATTCGCGCGTGTGAGCGCAGCAAGGTGCGATTGATGGTGGCGTACCGCCTGCATTTCGCGCCGTCCAACCTGCGTGCCATCGAGATCATCCGAGCCGGGGCGCTTGGCGAGATTCGGATCTTCGACTCGGTCTTCTCGATGCAGGTCGGGGCCGGGAATATCCGCCTTGGCCCGATTCGGAAGGGCGGGGGCACGGTCTACGACATCGGGATTTATTGTATCAACGCCGCGCGCTACCTCTTTCGAGCCGAGCCCGAAGAGGTTGTCGCGTTTCGGGGGAACAACGGGCAGAAGCGGTTTCGCAAGGCTGACGAAATGACTGGTGGAATGCTGCGCTTCCCCGGTGACGGCATCGCGACCTTTGTGAGCAGCTTCGGCGCAGCGGATGTCTCGCGCTACGAGGTGGTTGGCAGCAAGGGCAAGCTCGTGCTCGAGGAGGCCTATGGTTACTCGAAGCCGTCACGGCTTACGGTGACGACCGAGCGCGGGACCCGGATTCACGAGTTCGAGGCCAGCGATCAGTTCGCGCCGGAATTGCTCCATTTCTCCGAGTGCATCCTGAACGGCCGGATTCCGGGCCCGGCTGGCGAGGAAGGGTTGGCCGATGCCCGAATCATCGACGCCATCCATCGATCGGCGGAGTCCGGGCGGCCTGTTCAGCTGGCCCCGTTCCGGCGAACCCGGCGGCCGACTGCGGGCCAGATGCGACGTAAACCGCGCTCACCGAAACCACCGACCGTTCGAGCCGATTCTCCCCGCCGTTGAGACCGGGAAAAGCGGGGCTTCGCGGGGCGCGAAGGCCGGTCGCTTGACTCCTCGTGTCCCTGGGTAAATCTTTACAGATTCTCAGGTTACGCGCTCTAGCGATAGATCAATGGCCGCTCCGACAACGACACCCGCATCAACCCGGCCGATCCCGGCCGGACTGACCCGGACGCAACTCCACGAGTTGTACTACTGGATGCGCCTCACACGGTCACTTGAAGAGAAACTGGTCAACCTTTATCGGCAGACCAAAGTCGTGGGCGGCTTGTTTCGCTCGCTTGGTCAGGAAGCCGATTCCGTCGGCAGCGCCTACGCGCTCGATCGGTCCAAGGGCGACATCCTCTCGCCGCTGATCCGTAACCTCGGATCGATGCTGGTGCAGGGTGCCACGCCGGTCGAAGTGCTGCGTCAGTACATGGCCAAGGCGGAGAGTCCGACCCGAGGCCGTGAGCTCAACATCCATTTCAACGATCTCAAGCGCGGTTTTCTTGGCCAGATCTCGCACCTGGGCGACATGGTTCCGGTGATGTGCGGGGTCACGATGTCGTTCAAGATGCGGCGCGAGCCACGGGTTGGGATGGTCTACATCGGGGACGGTGCCATGAGCACCGGAGCCTTTCACGAGGGAATCAACTTTGCGGCGGTGCAGAAGCTGCCGCTGGTGATCATCTGCGAGAACAACGGTTACGCCTACTCGACCCCGATGTACAAGCAGACGGCCGTCAAGTTCCTGGTTGAAAAGGCGGCCGGTTATGGGGTTGCCGGCGACCAGGCCGACGGCAACGACGTCCTGGCGGTCTATGAGACCACCAAGCGAGCAGTCGATCGGGCTCGGGCCGGTGAAGGGGTCACCCTGATCGAGCTGATCACGTTCCGTCGGAAGGGTCACGCCGAGCACGACAACCAGTCGTACGTGACGCCCGAGGAGATCAAGGCGTGGGAAGCGCGCGACCCGATCGACCTCTTCGTTCGTCAGCTGGGCGAGAACGGGTGGGCGACGGCTGCCGAGCTTTCAGCTATGGATGAACGCATCATTGGTGAGATCGACGCTGCCGTAGCCCTGTGCGAGGATGAGCCGTTCCCTGCGCCGGAGTCGGCGCTGGGAGGCGTGATGGCGTCGCCCGACAGCGCCGAGCTCGAGTGGTACCGGAGGCTGTGACCGATGGCTGAGCGAACATATCTCGAGGCGATTCACGACGGGCTGGAGGAGGAAATGGCCCGCGACGAGAACGTCTTCATGATAGGCGAGGACATCGGAGCATTCGGCGGCGCCTTCAAGGTGACCGACGGGTTCCAGAAGCGCTTCGGCGGGGAACGGGTTATCGATGCGCCGATTTCCGAGGTGGCCATCGTCGGGGCAGCGGCCGGCGCGGCCCACATGGGCTTGCGGCCGGTCTGCGAGATGCAGTTCATCGACTTCCTGTCGTGCGCCTACTCGATCATCACGAACTATGTGGCGACGGCGCGGTACCGGGCTGACCTCAAAACTCCGATGGTGATTCGGGGTCCGTCCGGCGGCTACGTGCGGGGCGGCCCGTTTCATTCGCAGAACCCCGAGGCCGGGTACTTGCACACGCCTGGGCTCAAGATCGTTGCGCCCGCAACGGCGCGAGACGCCAAGGGCCTGATCAAGGCGGCTGTTCGGGATGATGATCCGGTGCTCTACTTCGAGCACAAGTATCTCTACCGTCGCATCAAAGACGAGTTGCCCGAGGGCGAGGAGATTCTCACCCCGATCGGCAAAGCGCGGGTGGCCCGTGAGGGCAAAGACCTGACCATCGTCACCTACTCGGCGATGGTCTGGAAGGCGCTCGAGGCGGCCGAGCGGATTGCCAAGGAAGACGGGGCGTCGGTCGAGGTTCTCGACCTGAGGACGCTGCTGCCGATCGACGATGCGGCCATCGTGGCGAGCGTGAAGCGGACCAATCGGGTCCTGATCGTGCACGAGGACACCCGGACCGGCGGTATGGCGGGGGAAATCGCGGCGCGCATCAATGAGCAGTGCTTCGAGTGGCTCGATGCCCCGATTCGTCGGGTCTGCGCGCACGACGTGCCGCTGCCCTACGCACCGACGCTGGAAGATTTTGTGCTGCCGCAGACGGATGACATCGTCAAGGCAGCGCGGTGGATGCTGGCTTACTGAGCAAACCGGGGCGCGCGGCGGACGCGTGACCCCCACGAGGAGTATACGATGGCGCGAATCGACGTAGTGATGCCGCAGATGGGTGAATCGATTGCCGAGGGCACCCTGTCCAAGTGGCTCAAGAAGGTCGGTGATACGGTCAAGCGCGACGAACCGATCTTTGAGATCTCGACGGATAAGGTCGATGCCGAGATTCCAGCACCGAGTGCCGGCGTCCTTGCAGAGATCCTGGTGACCGAGGGACAGACGGTTCCGATTCAGACGGTAGTCGCTCGTCTCGAGACCGAGGCCGGTGCGGTCGCGGCTCCAGCGGCGTCTGCGCCGGCTCCGGCAGCGCCGGCTGCTGCGACCGCGCCTGCGGCCGCGGCTCCGGCAGCGCCGGCCAAGTCTGCCGCGCCGGCAGCGCCAGCAGTCGCGCCCGCGGATGAGTCGCTCGAGGATCGGCTGCGCCGTCGGTCGACACCGGTGGTGCGGAAGATTGCGGCAGAGCACGGACTCGACATCGCCACGATCCCCGGTTCCGGGCTGGCGGGTCGGGTGACCAAGCAGGACGTTCTCAGCTTCATCGAGTCGGGTGGAGACGGTAAGACCGCGCCGGCTGCGCAGCCGAGTGCGCCTGCTGCGGCGCCGGTGGCGGCGGCCACGCCCGCGGCTCCGCCGGCTGGTGGTGTCGCCGTGATTCCCGGACCGGTGGTCGAGCCCTGGGACGGCGACCGGGTCGAGCAGTGGTCGCGGATCCGCAAGCTGACTGCCGATCACATGATCATGTCGCGGCGCGTCTCGCCGCACGTCTCGAGTCTGATCGAGATCGACTACACCCGGGTCGCACAGGTGCGCGCGAAGCGAAAGGCCGAGTTTGCGGAGCGTGGCGTCAACTTGACGTTCCTGTCGTTCGTGATCAAGGCTGTAGCCGAGAATCTCCGCCAGCATCCGATCGTCAACTCGGCCGTGATGGGCGAGTCGACCATCTTCCGCCGGGAGGTCAACATCGGGATTGCGGTCGCCCTCGATTGGGGCCTGATCGTCCCGGTCGTGCGTCACGCCGATGAGCTCAACCTGCTCGGTCTGGCACGCGCCATTCAGGACCTGGCCGACCGGGCCCGGAACAAGAAGCTCACGCCGGACGAAGTTCAGAAGGGCACTTTCACGGTCACCAACCCCGGGGTGTTCGGCACGGTGGTTGGCCTGCCGATCATCAACCAGCCCCAATCGGCCATCCTGGCCGTCGGAGCGATCGAGAAGCAGCCGGCGGTCATTACCCAGCCCGACGGTACCGATACGATCGCGATCCGGACCAAGGGCATCCTGGCATTGTCGTTCGATCACCGGGTCGTGGACGGTGCGGACGCGGATCGGTTCCTGGCCGATGTGAAGAAGTCGCTGCACACCGTGCCCGACAACGCCTGATCGGAGGGATTCGTGGCCCAGCGCAGCATCGAGGTTAATGGCGTCGCGTGGAACGTTTCGCCCAGTGGGCGGCGGACCCAGTACGCCAAGGATGAATTTTCTGTTGTCTTCGCGCGAGCCGACGGCAGCGAGGTTCGGGTGGCCCGCTACTCGCCGCTCGGCTCCAAGGCGCGCGAGGCGTCGCTTGCCGAGCTGTCGGATGCGCGGTTGACCACCCTGCTGGCCCGGTCGCAGCCGTCGTGGACGGCGGCCGAGATGGGATATCAGCGCTGAATTGAGTCAAGTCGCCGATCTTCACGCGCATAGCACGGCCTCCGACGGGATCAATCCGCCCGCGGAGGTCGTTCGTCTTGCTGCCGGGGCAGGGCTCGCCGCGATTGCCCTGACCGATCACGACACCGTCAACGGAGTTGCGGAGGCCCGCGCCGAGGGGGAGGCACTGGGGATTCGGGTCATCTCGGGCTGCGAGTTCTCGGTCCTCGGTGACTGGGGCGAGATGCACCTTCTTGCCTATGGAATGCCGGAAGGACATGCCGAGCTGGAGGCGACGTTCCGGCGGATGCGCACGAACCGGGATGATCGGGGCCGGGCAATGGTTGCCGCGATTGTGAAATGCGGGATCCCGATCGACTATGCCGAGGTCGAGGGTGCCGCGGCGGGTGCGCCGATCGGTCGCCCGCATGTGGCCCGCGTGCTGGTTAAGCGTGGTGTGGTCCGCACCATCGACGAGGCCTTCGTTCGCTTCCTTGGCCGCGGCAAACCCGGCTACGTCGGGAAGGTATTGCCCACCTTGGAGGAGATTACGGATCTGATCCGTCGGGTCGGCGGCGTTTCGTCGCTGGCCCATCCTCGGGATCGGGCCACGCGTGCCACGTTGCAGAGCTTTCAGGCGCGCGGCCTGGACGGCGTCGAGGTCCGACATCCGAGTCACAGCCCGAGCGTTCGCACCGAACTGGAACAGGTGGCGCGGGGGCTTGGCCTCCTGATGACGGGGGGGAGCGACTCCCACGGCGAGGTCTCGCCGAGTGCGACCCACAACCTGGTTGGCGGGGAACGGATCCCGATCGAATGGGTGGACGCGATCGAGACGCTCGCGGCGAGCCGGCGCAGCTGACTGTCCCCGCGTTCCGTGACATCGTCGTGATCGGCGGCGGCTGTTACGGGTCGTTTTATGCTGCGCAGCTGTCAGAGGCGGCGTCGCGCGGCAAGATCCACTACTCGTCCGTCATCGTGGTCGATCGTGACCCGGGGTGCCAGGCGGTTCGTGAGGGCCGGATTGCCGGCGCGGTCGTGTATGCGGAGGCGGACTGGGGCGGGTTTCTCGATGCCTTCCTCGATCGCGCGGCGCCGCCATCGGGTCAGCCCGATGATGCGATCGTGCCGTCGCCCCTGATGCCGCATCTCATGGCCGAATGGCTGGTTCGGGTTGGCCGTCGTGCTGCGCCTGGGCGATCGTTCGAGCCTGTTGTCGCCGAACAGCCGGTCGGGACGCCGTATGACCGGATCGGTCCGGGCGGCAACCGCTATGTCTCGTTTGCCGACTGGCTCTGCCCGACGCACTGCATCGAGCCGCACATCTGCCCCGTCATTCGCGCGCCCCGCACCTGGGAAATGACCGAGACGGTCGCGGCCTACACGGCGCGCCTCAATCGAGTTCGGGCGACGCTCGGTCCGGCGTTGTTCGTCACTCGCCACCGCGCCTACGGGGTCGGGATGTTCGATCTCGGCGAAGTGCGGGAAGCTCGGGGCTGGATGGATCGCGCGCTGGCAAGCGCCGGAGAAGTCGATCTCGTCGTGGGTACGATTTCCGCTTGCCACGGAGCGATCGGTCTGGTGCGTTGCGGGGCGGGGCCTGCTACAGCGTCAGGGCCAGGACCGTCAGCACCGCAATGAGCTGCCCGGCGAGCACGTCGCCCGGATAGTGCACACCAAGCGCTACCCGACTCCAGCCGACCAGCATGCCGAGTGCAATCAGGGGAGCGGTTGCCATCGGGAAGATCGTGGCGTAGGCTGCCGCCACCGCGAAGCTCGAGGCCGAGTGTCCTGACGGGAATGAGAAGCGGTCAGGGTCGGCGACGAGCGAATGTTCCGGTCGGTACGTCGAGGGGCGGTTGCGTACCACCAGTCGCTTGATGATCTGGACGATGCCGTGGGAAATGGCCAGTGCCAGGCCGACACGCCAGACTGTGCCTTGGGGCAGCCAGCCTGTCAGGAGAGGGATGATTGCGGCGCCGATCGTGAAGGCAGCGGAGCCGAGTCCGGTGATCCCCTTCCAGCAGCCACGGGCCAGGCGAGAGTGGTCCCGACCGAGCGACCACCGCAGGAAGAGACGGCGGTCATGGGCGTCCAGTCGACCCAGCAGGTTCGTCGTCATCTCGAATAACACCTCCATATGGCTCGCGCTCAATGATGGCGCAGCAGCATCAGGGTGCCGCGAAGGGCATGTCTCGATCGTGTCACGGAGGCGGGTGACCGGATCGTGACGCCTCGCTGACACGGGCGTTGGCGAGGCTCGCCAAGCTTCATCCGTGCGCGCACTGTACTTCACCGACACCTATCCGCCCCAGGTCAACGGGGTGTCCGTCGTCACGCATCTGTCCGTTCGGGGGCTGATGGCTCGGGGCTGGGACGTCGGCGTGGTGGCGCCCGAATATCCGGACACCGCGGACGTCTTCGGTGCGGCCGCCGATCAGGTCGTCATGACGCTGCCCAGCATTCCGTGTCCGGCATACCCTGATCTCCGGCTTGCGGCGCCGTCATGGGCCCGGGTCCGTCGCCTGGTGCGCGAGTTTCGTCCCGATGTGGTGCATTGCTGCACCGAGTTCGTGATCGGCTGGCTCGGTCGTCGCGCCGCACGGGCGGCGGGGCTGCCGATCGTCACGTCGTATCACACCGATTTTGGACGGTACCTCGCGTCGTATGGCGTCCCGGTGCTATCTGGCGTGGTCGACGGCTATCTGACCCGATTCCATCGCAGTGCGCACCAGACGCTGACGCCTTCCGGCGTGGTGCAGCGCGAGTTGGTCGAGCGGGGCATTCGGCAGGCGCAGGTGTGGGGTTGTGGTGTCGACGCCGAGACCTTTCGTCCCGACCGGGCGACGGCTGAATGTCGGGGGACCCTTGGCGGGGCGGGGCGATTCGTCTTCCTCCATGTCGGACGCCTGGCACCGGAAAAGAGCGTCGATCGGCTGCTGGCGGGATTTGCCCGGTGTCGCGAGGTCCTGGGCGACGATATTCGACTGGTGATCGCCGGCGAAGGACCGTCGCGACCGGAACTCGAGCGAATTGCTCCGCCGGGGGTCCAGTTCGTCGGCTTCCTCGATCGCGCGACCAGGCTGGCCGAGCTGTATGCCAGCGCGGATGCGTTTGTCTTTGCGTCTGAAACGGAAACGCTCGGCCTCGTCTTGCTCGAGGCCATGGCGAGCGGCCTGCCTGTTGTGGCCGTTCCGGCAGGCGGCGTGGCCGATCACCTGCGCCACGGCGTCAACGGCCTTGCCTGGAAGGGGGGCGGGGCGGTGGACCATCTGGCCAGTCACATGGTCGAGCTCGCGACCACGCCGAGCCTCCGAGAGTCGCTGGCCGCGGGTGCTCGGGCAACCGCCGCTGCCCTCACCTGGGATGTTGAACTCGACCGCCTCGACGCCATCTACCGCGGTTTGCTGCCGTCGCGCGCGCTGCCGCCATCGACGCTGGCGCCCTCGGTTCCGGTCCCGATCCGAGTCTGATTCATCCTCAGGCGTCCTCGATTCGATGTCCTGCAGGACCTGCCGAGCCGCCATGAGCCGGGGTTCAACCGGCTTATATTGCGAGCTGGCAAGGGCATGACAGTCTACGGAATCAGGGCTTCATCATGAACAGTTTCGACGTCATCATCGTCGGCGCCGGCCCGGCCGGCATGTGCGCCGGCATGTACGCTGGTCGGGGAATGCTGAACGCGGTCATCCTCGAGCGGGGCTTGCCAGGTGGCGAACTCCTCAACACCGAAAAGATCGAGGATTATCCGGGCTTCGAGTCGATCCTGGGACCGGACCTGGCGGCCAAGATGGCCAGCCACGCCGAGAAGTTCGGGGCGGATATCCGACAGGAAAACGTGGAGGGGATCTACCGCCTCGCGGATGGCACCTTCAAAGTCAGCACCGATTCGGGGACGGACTTCCTGGCTCCCACGGTGATTCTGACCGCCGGCGGCACGCCCACCAAGCTGGGGGTGCCTGGAGAAGTGGAGTATGCCGGTCGCGGGGTGTCGTACTGCGCTGTGTGTGACGGGGCCTTCTTCAAGGGCGAAACGATCGCGGTCATCGGCGGTGGCGACGCTGCGGTCGAGGAGGC
This sequence comes from Gemmatimonadales bacterium, assembly GCA_019637315.1. Classification (NCBI taxonomy): domain Bacteria; kingdom Pseudomonadati; phylum Gemmatimonadota; class Gemmatimonadia; order Gemmatimonadales; species Gemmatimonadales bacterium. Next base: position 81,957 of record JAHBVU010000009.1, on the reverse strand, counting down.
TGATTACCTGACCCGGTACGCTGCCAAAGTGTACGTGATCCATCGGCGGGATGAGCTGCGGGCCTCTAAGATCCTTCAGGAGCGGGCCTTCAAGAACCCGAAGATCGAGTTTCTCTGGAACAAGCAGGTGGTCGAGATGATCGGCGAGCCGTCGGGGCTCAAGTCGCTCACGCTCCAGGACACCGTCGACGGATCAGCCTCGAGCCTGGCGGTCACGGGTGCCTTTGTCTTCATCGGTTTTACCCCGAACAGCGGACTGGTCAAAGAGCACATTGCTCATGATCCGAACGGCTATCTGATCACGGACGACCGGATGATGACTTCGATTCCGGGGTTGTTCGCGGCTGGCGACCTGCGGGTCCAGTTGGTTCGTCAGGTCACCACAGCGGTGGGCGATGCGACCACGGCAGCCATCGCGGTCGAGAAGTACCTCACGGAGCGGAAGTCGCAGCCGGCATGACGGCGGGGCTCAGTGTCATTCCGATCCTCAATGGCCAGTTCATGCAGAACTGCTATCTCCTGGCTGAGGAGGGGTCGACCGACGCCGTCATCGTCGATCCAGGTGAGGCGCCGGTGCTCTTTCTGGAAACGGCGGAGCGTCACGGGCTTACCATTCGTGAGATCTGGCTGACCCACGGTCACATCGATCATGTCTCCGGTGTCGGCGCGGTCAAGGCGGCGACCGGTGCACCGATCTGGATGCACCCGGCCGATCTTCCGCTCTACCGCAACCTGGCGCAGCAAGCGAGTTGGTTCGGGCTCGAACTCGACGATCCGCCGCCGGTCGACCATGAGCTGGCTCATGGCCAGACGTTGAGTCTGGGCACCACCTCGTTCGCGGTCCGGCATACGCCAGGGCATTCCCCAGGGAGTGTTTGCTTCATGGCGCCAGGCACGGTAATCGGCGGCGATGTTCTGTTTCAGGGGTCGGTCGGGCGAGTCGACCTTCCCGGCGGCGACTGGGAGCAGTTGCTCGGCAGCATTCGTGACGAGTTGTTTCCGTTGCCCGACGAGACGGTGGTGCATCCGGGTCACGGGCCGCGTACCACGATCGGTGCGGAGAAGCGCAACAATCCGTTTCTCCGCGATTTGGTCGACTAGTTCCTGCGGGGTGGCGGCGCCAGGGCGATCAGCATGACCGTGCGCTCCAGCGCTTGGTCGACTCCATGGGGCACCTCGGCCGGGGCCCAGACCAGCTGTCCCGCGCTGGCCTCGAACTGATGGTCGCCCACGGTCATTCTCGCCTTTCCGGAGAGGATCAGATACAATTTGTCCGCACCCCGATGCGTGTGGACGGCCTGATCTTGTCCCGGTTCGAAGCAGTTGAGTCCGGCAAAGAGCGTCCCGCCGCGAACCAGGTCGGTCTTGGTGTACTGGTCGGTCGAGAAGGCCGCTTCCGCCATCGGCAGCAGTAAGTAAGGGTTCACCATTCCGCGTACCCGTCACCTTTCACGTCGGTTCAGGTCAATGTCCTACCGCATCGAAAAAGATCCGCTCGGTGAGAAGCAGGTTCCCGCCTCCGCCTTGTACGGTATTCAGACTCTCCGTGCCGTCGAGAACTTTCCGATCTCGGGTTTGAAGCCTCTGCCGGCCTTCGTCGATGCCGTCGTGGGTATCAAGCGCTCGGCCGCCGTGACGCACAAGCAGACCGGTCGTCTCGACGCCAAGCTTGCCGACGCAATCGTCGCTGCGGCCGATGAAGTGCTGGGCGGTCAGCACCGCGATCAGTTCGTCGTCGATGTCTACCAGGCTGGCGCTGGCACTTCGCACAACATGAACTGTAATGAGGTGCTTGCCAACCGGGCCAATGAGATTTTGGGGGGCGCCCGCGGCAGCTATCAACCGGTGCATCCGAACGATCACGTCAACATGGCGCAGAGCACCAACGACGTGATTCCAACAGCCATGCGCCTTGCCACGCTGGCATCGCTGCCTGCGCTGCTCGAGTCGATGGCTGGGTTGGCCGCGACGTTCATGAAGAAGGGGGTCGAGTTCGACCACGTCATGAAGTCGGGGCGGACCCACCTTCAGGATGCGACCCCGATTCGGTTGGGGCAGGAGTTTGCGGCGTACGGTCGGACTGTCGAACGGCATCATCGGAAAATCGCGGAGGCGGCGCGCTGGCTCCGCCCGATGAATATCGGTGGAACCGCAGTCGGCACGGGGCTGAATGCCGAGGAGGCGTATCCGGGGCTGATGGTCGAGCATCTGCGGGCGCTGACCGGACTCGACCTGGAGGTCGCGGAGGACCGGATCCAACTGATGCAGTCGATGGGTGACATCGCGACCGTGAGCGGTGCGATCCGCGCGTACACGCTCGATCTCAACAAGATTGCAAACGATATCCGGTTGCTCGCGTCAGGGCCCCGGACTGGCCTGGCGGAAATTCTCTTGCCGGCGGTGCAGCCAGGTTCAAGCATCATGCCGGGCAAGGTCAATCCGTCGATTGCCGAGATGGTCAATCAGGTCTGCTACCAGGTTATCGGGCTCGACACCACGGTTGCCATGGCGGCCGAGGCGGGCCAGCTCGAACTCAACGTGATGATGCCGGTCATTACGCACAACGCCGTCTTTGCCATCAACATCCTGGCCAACGCGACCCGCCAGCTGGATGTCGAGTGCGTTCGCGGCATCGAAGCCGATGAGGCGCAATGCGCCTACTGGCTGGAGCGGAGCCCGGCGCTCGTCACGGCGCTTGCTCCGAAGATCGGATACGCCGAATCTGCCAAGCTGGCCAAGGAGGCCATCGCAACAGGATTGACGGTCAAGGCGCTGGTTACCGAGAAAGGGATTCTGGCCGGTCACGAGCTGGAGGATACTCTCGATCTCCGCGCGATGACGGAACTGGGGGTTCCCGGCGGCAAGGGGCTTCCAGGCGGAGGTTGAGGCGGACCCTGAACACCGGCAGGGCGGCGTACGAGTCCGAGCTTGAGGCGCCGCGTCCGCCGATCGTGGCGCTCGGGGTGCGTTTGCGGTAAGGCGTTGGTTCGAACCGGGGACGGGATCGGCGCGGTTTGCAGGCCGCTTGCCCGCGGGTGGCTCTCCCTTCCGGACGGGGCTAGATTGCGACGATGCGGATCACCACGTGGACGGAATACAGCCTGATCATCTCGATCCATCTTGCCAAACGGGGTGGTCGGGGCAGTTCGCCCGTTGCCGCCCGGGAATTGGCGGAGATCGAGCGGCTGCCGGCCGACTACGTCGAGCAGATCCTCTTGCGGCTCCGCCGAGCGGGAATCGTCGAGAGCGTTCGAGGCGCCCGGGGCGGCTACTTCCTGGCTCGTGAGGCCGCGACCATTACGGTCCGTGACGTGATGGCTGCGTCTGAGCACCAGACGTTCGAAATGAATTGTGCCACCCATCCCGTCGACTCCGAGCGCTGTTCGCCGACGAGCGGCTGTTCGATTCGACCCGTCTGGCAGGCGCTCCAGGTTCGGATCGACGAGTTTCTCGGCAGTGTCACCCTGGCGGACCTCCTCCGCGACGAGCCGACGCCGGAGTTCGTTTCCCTCACGTCGAGCGCCGGCAACTCGTAGCTCCCGAACCCCCGTGGTATCGGGTTCGTCCATGTCGAATCCTGCAGCAGATCTGATCCGCTATGCCCGGCACCTCACCTTGCCGGGCGTTGGTGTTGCCGGCCAGGAGAAGCTGCGGGCGGCTCGAGTCCTCGTTGTCGGCGTAGGCGGTTTGGGTTCACCGGCGGCGTTGTACCTGGCTGCGGCCGGGGTCGGAACGCTGGGCCTGGTCGATGCCGACCAGGTCGATCTCACCAACCTGCAGCGCCAGATTATCCACGGAACCGGGGCGATTGGCCGCTCCAAGCTCGAATCGGCCGCCGATCGCCTCACGGATCTCAATCCGACGACGAGGCTCGAACTTCACCCCGTTCGACTGTCATCCGGCAACGCGGCTGACCTGATCAGCGGCTACGATGTGGTGCTGGACGGGAGCGACAACTTCCCGACCAGGTACCTCGTGAACGACGCCTGTATCCTGGGGGGAAAGCCGTTCGTCTACGGCAGCATCCTGCGCTTCGAGGGGCAGGTCTCGGTCTTTGGGGCGCCTGGGGGACCCTGTTACCGCTGTCTGTTTTCCGAACCACCTCCGCCCGATCTGGTTCCCAATTGCGCTGAGGCGGGTGTGCTTGGTGTGCTCCCCGGCGTGGTCGGGACGCTTCAGGCCACTGAGGTCCTCAAGCTGGTCCTTGGAATCGGCGAGCCGCTGATCGGACGTCTCCTCTTGTATGACGGGCTCGCCGCCCGCACTCGGGAGATTGCCCTCCGACGGGATCCGTCGTGCGCGGTGTGCGGCAACGAGCCGAGCGTAACCAGGCTGATCGATTACGAGGCCTTCTGCGGGGTCGCTGCCCGAGACGCCAGCGGTGCCGAGGTTGCCCCGGCGGAGCTGGCCGCCTGGATCGATTCGGGGGTGCCGCTCGAACTGGTGGACGTTCGTGAGCCGTGGGAAACGGCCATCGGCGTCATTCCGGGCTCTCGCCTGATTCCATTGAACCAGCTGCCGGGACACTTGGCGGGCTTGGATCCGCGCCGGCTCTACGTCACCGTCTGCCACCGCGGTCAGCGCTCGTTGGCAGCTCAATCCCTGCTGGCCGGTGCCGGCTTTGAGGCCAGGAGCCTCCGGGGTGGGGTCGACGCCTGGTCTACCGAGGTCGACGCCAGCTTGCCTCGATACTGATCAGCCAGGTGGCCGAAAATCGGTTCACGCACTGTGCTTATCGGCTGGTTCGCTGCTGCAGTACCCCGACACTGTAGTCCGTTGCCTCGTGATCGTTGCTGCACTTCCAGTTCAAGCCTTTGACACCTTTCTGTTCGCTTTTTGGACACCCGGTCGGCGTGGGTGGCCGGATAGTACGGGTTTTCCAGGGAGCAGCAGGAAAGCGTGCTGTTCTTTGCAGTTATCCCGGCACTTTGGCCGGGAGCGGCCGACCCGGAGTGGCACCCCACTTGCTTTTCGAGGGGGTAACGCGACCCCTGCGTCCGATCACAGTGATCGGGTCGAACCAGACGCAGCCGTGGCGAGCAGCGACCCAGCTCGCGGTACCGTCGCAAGTCGATAACCTACAATCCGAGGCGCACCACGATGTCTGCTTCACTTCGTTCGCTCCGCTCGACCCTGATCGCCTTGGCTACGGCCGCGACGGTCGGTTGCTCCAACGACATGCTCGCGCCGGAACCGGTTGTCGAGTCCACTCCGAACCACCTGCTCGGCCTGGGTAAGGTCGTCAACGGCCTCGGCAACACCGTAAACAACACGCTCAATACCGTCAACAACCTGCTCACCGGCTTGGTCGCCTGCACCCCGCTGCAGAACTCGGTAACGACCAAGACGATTGGTCCGCAGGGCGGAACGGTTTCCGTCGGACAGTACACCCTGACGATTCCGGCCGGCGCCCTGACGCAGGCCAAGACGATCACGATGCACCAGGTGTCCGACACCGTCAACTCGGTGCGGTTCTCTCCGCACGGGCTCCAGTTTGCGAAGTCGGCCACGCTGACGATGGGCTACTCCAACTGCCTGCTCGCGCTGCAGACGCCGAAGCCGGTTCGGATCCTCTACGTCAGCGAGACGTTCCAGCAGCTCGAAGCGCCGACGTCGGTCGACAACCAGCTGACCAACAAAGTCTCGGCTGAGATCGACCACTTCTCGCGGTACGCGATTGCCTGGTAAACGGCAATCGACCGATGTCACCCTTACAACCGGATGAATCGGAGCGGCTTCCAGCCGCTCCGGCAGCGCGAGCGAAGTGGTGTCTCGAGCGCGCCGCCGAGGATGAACGCGGCGGCAGGACAGGAGACGCAGAGCAAGGTTACCTGACCGCCGCTGAGTGGGCCCGATCCGCGGCGGTCGCTGACATCGAAGCCGAAGCCCTGAGCCGGTTTGCCGTCATCAAGCACCACCAGGGACAGCCGGAAGCGGCCAGGCAGGCGGGGCTGCGGAGCCTGGCGGCGGCGCGATCGGCGCCGGATCGGGCCACCGAAGCGCAGACCCTCAATGTTCTGGCGGGACTGAGCCTCGAACGGGGCGAGCTGGATGACGCGCGGAAGCTGTTTGCCGACGCGCTACTGCTTGCTGCGCATCGAGAGGACCTGCGCGCCAAGATCGAGCAGAACCTGGGCATCGTCGCCAACGTGCAGGGCGACTGGGGTCTGGCCGAATCGCACTACCGGCGCGCGCTTGAGATCTACCGCAGGCTCGGCGACTGGCGGGGCGAGGCGATGGCCTGCCACAACCTCGGCATGATCAGCGCGGATCACCGCGACTATGCCAGGGCCGAGCAGTACTTCTCGGAAGCGATGGCGCTAGCCCGCTTGCTGCGCGACCGGCGACTCGAAGCTCTCTGCCTGCTCAATCGGGGCGAGATCCTGGTCGAGCGCCAGTCCTATGCGCACGCCGAGCACGATGTCGAAGGGGCCCGGACCATCTTCGTTGCCCTGGAGTCTGTGGTCGAGGAAGCGGATTGCCGACGGGTGCTGGGCGCCATTTGCGGGCACACCGGACAGCCAGAACGGGCGCTCGTTCACCTGACAGCGGCGATTCAGCTCGCCATCGATGCGGAAACCCCACTGACCGAGGCCGAGGCGTGGCGTGAACTCGGCTATCTCCGCGCGGCGCAGGGGCGGGTCGACGAAGCCTACCAGGCGCTGGAGGAGTCGGTCGCGCTGTTCGAACGGCTCGGCGCGCTTCAGGAAGTCGCGGAAGTCAGTCGGCGGTTGTCCGACCTGGTCTGATCCTTACGCCGCCCTGGCGAGGGCTTGGCCCCGCCATTGCTGTACACCGGCGCGCCTATGACCGGTTCTGCTCTGCCCCCCGTGCCACTGATGCCTACCCCGGCTCCCGAGCGGTTGCTTGGCGAGGCGGTGGAGCGAGAACGCGCCGGTGACTTTCCCGGCGCAGCAGCATTGTATCGACGCACCATCCGGACCGCCGAGTCTGCGGGTGATGCAGCATCGCACGCCATCGCGCTCCGACGACTGGCAGTATTGGCTCACTTTGCCAATCAGCCTGACGAGGCCCACACCCTGGCGCAGCATAGTCACGCCGTGGCGAGCGGGGCGGGGGATCCGATTCGCGCCGCCGAGGCGCTCAACGTACTCGCCGGTTTTGCGCTCGAGCGGGGAGAGCTGGATGCGGCGGAGGCGCTCTACGGGCAGGCGGGCGCCTTGGGCGCGGCCGATCGACTCCTGGCCGGTCGGGTGGCCCAGAATCGCGGCATCATTGCCAACGTCAAAGGCGACTGGGTGGCTGCCACCGATCACTATCGCCGCTCACTCGACGAGTTCGTCGCCGCGGGTGACGACCCGAGCTGCGCCATCGCGTACCACAACCTCGGCATCGTCACTGCAGATCATGGCGACTGGGACCGTGCGGACGATTACTACCGACAGGCGCGGGCCCTGGCTGAGCGAATTGGCGACGTGCGGCTTGGTGCATCGGTTCAGCTCAATGCAGCGGAAGTTCAGATTGCCCGGGGTCAGGGCGACGTCGCGCTCCGAGAGGCCAACGCGGCTCTCCAAGTCTTTACCGGGCTTGGGTCCGAGCTCGACAAGGCCGACGCGTATCGGGTGGTGGGAGCGGCGTACCGTCTGATGGGCCAGCGCCAGCTGGCGCAGGCCCGGCTGGTCGATGCGGTGGCGCTGAGCGAACGAACCGGATCGTCATTGGCGGAGGCCGCGGCGGTGCGCGAGCTCTCGCTCCTGTATCACGACCTGGGTCGCAACCAGGAGGCCCTGCGTGGACTGACCCGGGCCCACCGGCTCTTTACCCGGCTCGACGCCCGCCGCGAGCTGGTCGACATTGCCCAGAAGGTACGGACGCTCGAGGACACCTACCTGGCCGTGGTGCGGGACTGGGGTGGCTCGATCGAGTCGGCCGACAGTTACACCTTCGGTCATTGTGAGCGGGTGGCCCGGTTCGGCGTCCTAGTGGCAACTGCGCTTGGTGCGGATGAGATGGCCACCCGGACGGTTCAGCTCGGGGCCTACCTGCATGACCTCGGCAAGGTTCGGGTTCCGCATGAAATCCTCAGCAAACCGGGCCGCCTGACCGACGAGGAGTTTGCGGTGATCAAGCGCCACCCGGAGTGGGGCGAGGAACTGCTCATCGAGGTGGAGTTTCCCTGGGAGCTCAAGCCGGTGATTCGCTGGCACCACGAAAAGCTCGATGGAACGGGATACCCCGATCAGCTAGCGGGCGATGCCATCCCCCTCAGTGCGCAGATCATTTGTGTCGTCGATGTCTGGGATGCGCTGACCACGACGCGCAGCTACCGGGCTGCGATGGACCTCGACCGGGCGCTCGGCATCATGGCAGAGAGCCGTCACTGGTGGCGGCCCGAGGTGTACGCGGCGTTTCAGGCTTCCGTGCCCGCCGCCACGCCGGTCGATCCGGCGCGACGTCAGGAGCCGGTGTCCGAGTCCGGCGCCTGATCCGGGGGGCCAAGCGAACGCGCCAGGGAACCTAGAGTGCCCTGGCGCGTCGGTCGATCGGAGTGGGCGGGCCCACTGCATGCCTATTCCTGCCATGCCGAAGGGGGGACTCGAACCCCCACGGGTTTGCACCCACTGCGCCCTGAACGCAGCGCGTCTACCAATTCCACCACTTCGGCGCGGAACGCAAACCTAGAGGAGCCAAGCAGTTAAGGCAAGTCATGCGTTGCACCAGCCCGACACCCTTCCTATCTTCAAACAGGAGAGAGGTTTATGGCCAAGGGTGCCACGGCAGCAAAGCAGGCGGAGGGGCGGCTCTCGGTGGCACGGAATCCGCGGGCCACACACGACTATCACATCCTGGAAACGCACGAGGCGGGTATCGTGCTGTCCGGGACCGAGGTCAAGAGCCTCCGGCAGGGCAAGGCCTCGATCAAGGAGGCCTTCGGGGTGGTCCGAAACGGCGAGGTGTGGCTTGAGGGCATGCACATCACACCGTACGAGCAGGGCAACCGGTACAACCACGTGCCGGTTCGGACCAGGAAGCTGCTGATGCACCGTCACGAGATCGAGCGTTTGATCGGGGCGACTGAACAGAAAGGCTGTACCCTGGTGCCGCTCGAGTTGTATTTCTCGGGGGGCCGCGCCAAGGTGGCGCTAGCGCTAGGTAAGGGGAAGAAAGTGCACGATCGTCGGGAAGACCTGAAGCGCCGCATTGCCGATCGCGAGATGGCGCGCGGCTACAAAGGGCGGGAATGACACTCGGGGCGCTGGTTTGGCTGGCCGCCACCGGGCTTGCCGTTGCGCCGTCGGGGCCGGCAGCGCCGATGGCGTTGATCGTGGCTACCGCCCGGGGCGAAGCCAAGATCTCGGTCCGGTCGGATCCGGCCGCCGGTCCGGTCGTCGCGGCGAATTCACTAATTGCCTGGCTCGACGGCAAGGTGCGGGTTTCCGGCGCCTGGGCTGAAGTCGAAGTCGGCAGGCAACCGTTTCGGTTGCTCATCGGTGCGCCATACTACACGGTCGGGCCGGTGGTGAAGCCCTTGGTCGGAACCGCCGTCGTGCGGCGCGACACGCTCTTCCTGCCGATACACTTCGTGACCCACGTCCTTCCAGCTGAGCTCAAGACGCGCTATCGGTACACCGCCGGGGCCGCGCGCCTCGAAGACCTTGCGACTCCGCCAGCGGTGGCACAGCGGAGTGCGCCGGTGCGCGGGTCGTCCCCGCCGGTGCCGACGCCATCTTCGACGCCCGCGACGGCGGCCGTTTCTGCCGGCGGTGACGCACGCTACCTGCCGAATGGTTTGCTGCGGGGTCAGGTCGTTGCGATCGATCCGGGGCACGGCGGCGTGGATCCGGGCAACCCGGGCCTCTTTTTCCCGCGCGGTCTCAAGGAAAAGGACGTCGTCCTCCAGGTCGGTCTGCTGCTTCGGGAGGAGCTGCAGAAGCGCGGAGTCGGCGTCATCATGACGCGGACCACCGATACGCTGATCGATCTCCGGCATCGGGGCGCATACTGCTCTGATCGGTGCAACCTGTTCGTCAGCTTGCACGTCAACTCGCTGCCTCGACGTCCGGGCTACCAGAACGCCCGCGGCTTCGAAACCTTCTACCTCGCCGATGCCAAGACCGAAGATGCGGCCCGGGTGGCTCGGATGGAAAACGAGGCGGTTCGGTTCGAGACATCCAGCGATGGTCCGTCGATCGGCGGGCTCGACTTTATTCTGAAAGACCTTCAGCTCAACGAGCATCTGCGGGAATCCGCCCGTCTCGCCGAGTTGATGCAATCCCATCTGGCCGAGGTGCATGACGGGCCGAATCGCGGCGTCAAGCAGGCGGGGCTGATGGTGCTGACGACGGCGCGCCGACCGGCGGTGCTGGTCGAACTCGGGTTCAGCACCAACCGGGAGGACGCCCGACTGATGACGACGAGGGTCGGACAACGAAACCTCGCTCAGTCGATTGCGGACGCGGTGGTGGCGTATCTCCTCGAGTATCAACGGCGGGTTGGCTCGGTGGCCGTCGGCAGCTCGGGCGCACGGGAGTGACGATCGCGGGCGCCGCCGTCGAGTCGATTGCCCTCTTCGGCACTACCTTTCAAAATCCCATCATTCTCGCTGCAGGCACAGCGGGTTTCGGTCGCGAACTGGCGGAGACGATCGATCTCGAGTCATTGGGCGGAATCGTTTCCAAGGCGGTTTCTGTCGACCCGCGCGCCGGCAACCGGTCTCCCCGGGTCGGTGAGTTTCCCGGCGGGATGATCAATTCGATCGGGCTCGCCAATCCGGGGCTGGCCCAGGTGGCGGATGCGGAGCTGCCCTGGCTGATCCGGAACCTCGAGCGGGCCCGGTTCTTCGTCAACGTGGTGGGCTTTACCGAAGACGAGTATGCCCGCGTGGTGGCTGGACTCGATTCGCTTGGCGGGATGGCAGGCTACGAGCTCAACTTGTCGTGTCCGAACACCTCCGCAGGCGGGATCGAGTTCGGGGCTGATCCTGCGGCGGTCAGCCGGATCGTTGCCGGCTGCCGTGCCGTGACGAGGCGCCCACTGCTTGCGAAGCTGTCGCCAGCGCTGCCTGATATTCCCGGGATGGCGGCGGCCGCGGTCGACGCCGGCGCCGACGGAATCACGCTCGTCAATACCATGCCCGGTCTGATCTATGAGGGCGGTCATCCGCGGCTCGGCAACGGCAACGGCGGTGTCAGCGGGCCGGCTCTGCTGCCGATCGGGCTCCTGGCGGTGAGCCGGGTTCGCCGCCGACTCCCGGAGACGCCGATCATCGGCCTGGGTGGCGTCCGGACGGTCGAGCATGTTCATCAATATCTTGGAGCAGGAGCCAATCTGGTGGGCGTGGGCACTGCGGCGCTCGCCGACCCCCGACTACCGGAGCGACTGGCCCGCTCCTGGCACCGGCCGCGGGCGGCCTAACCTCACTTCACCTAGGCGGATCTCGTGGCGGAACTGATTCTCGCGCTCGATCTCGATGAGGGTGCTGCGGCGCTGGCTCTGCTCGAGCGGCTGCCCGAAACCGCCTGGGTCAAGCTCGGCTCGGTGCTCTTTACCAGCGAGGGGCCAACGCTGGTCCGGACTGTCAAAGCGCGAGGTCATCGCGTCTTTCTCGATCTCAAATGGCATGACATCCCGAACACGGTTCGTGGCGCGGTTCGGCAGGCTCGCCGACTCGGCGTGGACATGGTGACCGTGCACACCCTCGGTGGTGAGGCCATGATGGCCGCGGCCAAAGAGGAGGCAGGGGCTGGCCTCGCGGTGGTTGGCGTCACGGTGCTGACGTCGCACGATCGGGCGTCGTTTGGGGAGGTGCTGGGTCGCCCGATCGTGGTGGAGGACGAGGTGGCTCGGCTCGTGACGAGCGCCAGGCGGGCCGGGGTCGACGGGGTGGTGTCGTCGCCGGCGGAGGTGACTCGTGCTGCAGGGATTCTGGGTGCCGGGGCTATCCTGGTAACGCCCGGCATCCGGAGCGCGGCGGATCCGCGGGACGATCAGGCGCGGGTTGCCACGGTCGGTGAGGCCGTTCGGGCGGGAAGCACCCATCTGGTCGTTGGCCGGCCGGTGCTGCGGGCCGCTGACCCGGGGGCGGCGTGGAGGAATCTCGTAGGGGAACTGGCGTGACCTGGCTACTTGTCGTGCTGCTGGGGCTGCTGGGCGGTGGTGGCGGGCAGCCTTCGGACCTGGGCCACCTGATGGAAACGGCCCGGGCGGCCTTCGAGCGTCGGGATTTCGACGAGCTGATCAATAGTCGCCGGGCGGTCAGGCTCAAGCTGCCCGATCGGGCGGCGGGGGGCCTGGTGCGGGGGGCGGTTGCCTCGGCGGCCTTGCATGGGCTCGGGCGTCGGACCGATGATGTGGAAATCGTCGGCGTGGGTGCCGCGGTGGTGGAGCAGGGGCACGGCTACCTGGAACTCCGCCGCCGGTTCCGGGTCCGCGGCACGGCGGAAATGCAGACCCATCGGATCCTGATCAGCGCCCGGTGGGAGGAAAATTCCTGGCAGGTTACCGAGGTCTGGATCGCCCCGCTGGCGCCGGTTCCGTAGCGTTTCCCTAAACCTTGCGATAACTCATGCCCTGGGATAGCTTTACAAGCTACCCAGAAACCGGCGTTTTGAGAGGGAAGATGAAGGTACGTTCGAGTGTCAAGCCAATCTGCGAGCACTGCAAGGTGGTTCGCCGCCGGGGCGTGATCCGGATCATGTGCAAGCGCAACCCCAAGCACAAGCAGCGGCAGGGATAATCATGGCACGTATTGCTGGCGTCGACCTGCCGCGTGACAAGCGGGTGGAAACGGCGCTGACCTACATCTTTGGGATCGGGCTTCCCACCAGTCAGCGACTGATTGGCGAAACGGGCATCAGTCCGGACACGCGGGTCCGTGATCTCTCGGACGCCGAAGTGGCCCGCCTTCGCCAGATGATCGAGCGCTCGGTCCGTGTGGAAGGTTCGCTGCGGACCGAAATCGCCATGAACATCAAGCGGTTGATGGACGTGGGCAGCTACCGTGGCACTCGTCATCGCCGGGGCTTGCCGCTTCGCGGCCAGCGGACGCATACCAATGCGCGGACCAAGAAGGGACCGCGTCGGGCCATCGCAGGTAAGAAGAAGGCGACGAAGAAGTAAGCTATGACAGCTCCCGAGACTCCGACGGCTGCGGCAGAGACCGCGGCGCCCGCTGCCGAGAAGGCGGCCGAGAAGCAGGTTGCGCCTGTCGCCAAGGGTGGCAAGCGCGGCAAGAAAGTGGTCGAGGCCGAGGGCGTTGCCCACGTCTCTGCCACGTTCAATAACACCATCATCACGATCACCGACTCGCGCGGCAACACGGTCGCGTGGGGTACTGCGGGCAAGGCGGGGTTCAAGGGCTCCAAGAAGTCCACGCCGTTTGCCGCCACGGTGGCTGCCGAGGCGGTTGGCCGTGACGCCATGAACCTTGGGGTGCGGCGCGTGCACGTGCTGGTGCAGGGTCCCGGAAGCGGGCGTGAGTCTGCGGTACAGGCGTTGGCGTCGGCTGGCCTCCGGGTCGTGTCGATCAAGGACGTGACGCCGATTCCGCACAACGGCTGCCGTCCGCCGAAGAAGCGCCGGGTCTAACGCAGCTGCCTGGTTGCCACTGCTCCTCGAAGGTAGGGGGTAAGGTATATGTCGATTGATTTGACCGGTTTGGTCCGGCCCCATGTGGTCGAAATGACCCGCCGGGAGGACAACCCGAATGTTGCCGAGTTCCGGCTCCAGCCGCTGGAGCGGGGTTTCGGCCATACGCTGGGCAATGCGCTCCGGCGGATGTTACTGTCGTCGCTGCGTGGGTCGGCCGTCTGGGGCTTCCGCCTCGAAGGTGTCGTCCACGAGCACCAGACGGTGCAGGGAGTTCTGGAAGACGTGCATCAGATCGTGCAGCGCTTGAAGGCGCTGACGCTGGTGCTCGACGAGGATACCGACGAGGCGATTCTCCGGATTCGTCGCGAGGGCAAGGGACCGGTGTACGCTCGGGACATTCAGCCGAACGCCAACACGCGGATCCTCAATCCCGACCACTTGCTCTTTACCATCCAGGATGATCGCGAGATCAGCTGCGACCTCTACGTGAACAAGGGGCGCGGGTACGTCGAATCGGAGTTGCATCCGTCCGACCGGTCCTTCCCGGTGGATTTGGTGCGCATCGACGCGATCTACAATCCGGTCCGTCGGGCCAACTTTACCGTCAGCGAAACCCGTGTCGGTCAGCGGACCGACTACGATCGGCTGGCGGTCATGGTCGAGACCGACGGCACCATCACGCCGGAAGATGCGATTGCCTACGCAGCCGCTTTGGCGCAGGAGCATTTCCGGCACTTCGTCGAGTTCGGCAAGGTTCCGGCCGCACGCAGCTATGCGGCCGAGACGGCTGTGGTGCTCGGCGGACTCGCGGCGCAGCTGGGCCGGCTGATCGACGATTTCGGCCTGACGGTCCGCACCCTCAATTCGCTCAAGAACTCGAACATCCGGACCCTCAAGGATCTGGTCGAGTACTCCGAGAAGGAATTGCTCGACGTCAAGAACGTCGGGGAAAAGGCCGTGGCAGAGATCGGCGACCTCCTGCTGCGCGAAGGCCTCAAGTTCGGGATGAGTTTCGAGGAAGTCGACGGCGACCTCCGGGTCGTCAAGAGTGGGGTGGCCCCGACGATGGGCGCCGCCAACGGGAGTTGATAGATGCGACATCGTTCTAAGGGGAGACAGCTCTCCCGTACTTCGGAGCACCGGAAAGCCTTGCTCCGCAATATGGCCATCAGCCTCTTCCGGCATGATGCGATCGACACCACGGTTGCCAAGGCCAAAGAGTTGCGGCCGTATGCCGAGCGCCTGATCACGCTCGCACGGCGGGGCGACCTCCATGCGCTTCGGCTGGCCGAGCGGAAGATTCAGGACCGCGCCGTGCTCAAGCGGTTGTTCAGCGAGATTGGTCCGCGCTTCGCAGCTCGGCCCGGCGGTTACACTCGGATCCTCAAGCTCGGTCATCGGGTCGGTGATGGTGCCGACACGGCGCGGATCGAGTTGGTGACGGAGTGACGGCGTTGACGTCCGCCGTAGACGTGAAGAAGGGGACCTTCGGGTCCCCTTTTTTTCGGTCGGTTGGTAATGCAAAGGCCGGTGCGAGCGGGCGAACCGCCCTCGTACCGGCCAGCCCTGGGTCAGGCGACGGCCGCGGCCTGCTTGACAGGAGCCCGGTGCACCTTGTTGCTGCGGATGCAGCCGGTGCACACTTTGACGCGCTTCGGCTCACCGTCCACCAGCACACGGACGGTCTGAAGGTTCGGCATCCAGCGCCGTTTACGCCGATTATTGGCGTGGCTCACATGATTGCCGGTTGCTGGTCCCTTGCCGCAGACAGTGCAAATCCGTGCCATGGCGATCGTTCTCCGCTAGTTAACCAAGCCCTCAAATCTATGAGGCAGACTATTCCAAGGCAAGTCCGCGCGGCGCGGACACAGGGGGTGCAATGCCCAAAGCACTGATCACGGGAATCACCGGTCAGGACGGGTCCTATCTCGCAGAGTTCCTGCTCGAGAAGGGGTACGACGTCACCGGGGTGGTTCGGCGGACCAGTCACCACAGTTATGAACGGATCGAGCCGCTGCTCGACTCGATCCGGGTGGTAACAGCGGATCTGCTCGACCAGCACTCGTTGACCGAGGTGATCCGGGACGTCATGCCAGACGAGGTGTACAACCTGGCGGCCCAGTCCTACGTCCCGACGTCTTTTTCCCAGCCGGTGCTCACCGGGGAGTTCACCGCGCTTGGTGTGACGCGGATCCTCGAAGCGGTGCGTCTCGCCTGTCCCACGGCCAGGTTTTATCAGGCCAGTTCGTCCGAGATGTTCGGGAAGGTGCTGGAGACGCCGCAGCGGGAAACCACGCCCTTCTATCCTCGGTCGCCGTATGGGGTGGCCAAGGTGTACGGCCACTGGATCACGGTGAACTACCGCGAGTCGTACGGCCTGTACGCGGTCAGCGGCATCCTGTTCAATCATGAGTCGCCGCGTCGTGGCATCGAGTTCGTGACTCGTAAAGTCACGGATGGAGTGGCTCGGATCAAACTCGGCCTGGCAACGCAGCTCAAGCTCGGCAACCTGGACGCGAAGCGGGACTGGGGTTTTGCCGGCGACTATGTCGACGCGATGTGGCGGATGCTGCAGCAGCCCGAGCCAAAGGATTACGTGATCGGAACCGGGGTGACCCACAGTGTGCGGGATCTCGTCGAGTTGGCGTTCGGGCATGCTGGCCTCGACTGGCGCAAGCATGTCGTCACCGACCCCGCTCATCTGCGACCGGCCGAGGTCGATCTGCTGATTGCCGATCCGGCCAAGGCGAACCTCGAACTCGGCTGGCGGCCATCCGTGAGCTTTGCGGAGCTGGTGCGCATGATGGTTGATGCCGATCTCGAACGACTGGCGGCTGCTCGGTGAAGGTGCTGGTGACGGGGGCCGATGGCTTCGCCGGCGGCTGGGTGATTCGCGACCTGCTGGCGGCCGGGCACCATGTGATTGGCGCCGTGCGTGTCGGCGGAGGGCCGTCGCGTGAGCTCAACGAGTCGGAGCGATTGCGAGTGCAATGGGTCGACTTCGACCTGGTCTCGTCCGATTCTGTTGCGGCGCTGGCACGTTGGCCCGTCGATGCGGTGTTGCACCTGGCGGCCTTGGCGTCAGGCGCCGACGCTCGGCAGGACCCGGGCTATGCCTGGACGGTCAACGCGGCCGGAACGGCACGAGTGGCCGAGGCGTTTGGCCGCCCGCGGGAGGATGGACGCCCGTTGCCCCGTATGCTGATCGTGTCGACGGGGGAGGTCTACGGCCAGTCAGAGACCGCTCGGCCCTGGCTCGAATCGGACCCGCCGGCTCCGGTCTCACCATATGCCGCGAGTAAGCTGGGCGGGGAGATTGCCGCCTGGGAGGTGGCTCGGCGGACCGGGTTGCCCGTGATGGTGGCGCGGCCCTTTCCGCATACCGGGCCAGGGCAGAGCGACAAGTACGTCGTTCCTGCCCTGGCGCTCCGGATTCGGACGGCGCGGCGGATCGGAGCTCCCGCGATCAACACCGGCAATCTGGACCCGGTACGCGACATGCTGGACGTCCGCGACGTGGCTCGGGCCTACCGCCTCCTCTTGGAAGCGGGGCGGACGGGTGAGACCTATAACGTGGCGAGCGGTCAGGGCATATTGCTCGCCGACATCGTGGATCGGTTGATGGCGGCGATCGGTTGCCGCGTGTTGACCGAGGCAGACCCCGGCCTTACCCGGGCTCATGACATTCGTTTCCTGATCGGCGATGCCGGCAAGCTGTCCCGGGACACCGGGTGGCGGCCGACGATCCCTTTCGAACAGACTTTGAAGGACTTGGTCGATGCCCAAGCGGACTGACATCTCATCGGTGCTCCTGATCGGCTCCGGCCCCATCGTGATCGGGCAGGGTGCCGAGTTCGACTACTCCGGCACGCAGGCGGCGCGCGCGCTCAAGGAAGAGGGATACCGGGTCATCCTGGTCAACTCGAACCCCGCGACGATTATGACCGATCCGGAGGTGGCGGATCGGACCTACATCGAACCGGTCACTCCCGAGTGGGTCGAGAAGATCATCGCGCGGGAGCGTCCCGACGCGCTGCTGCCCACCATGGGCGGACAGACCGGCCTCAACGTGGCAATGGAGCTGTACCGCTCTGGGGTGCTCACCAAGTACGGTGTCGAGCTGATCGGCGCCAACGAGCGCGCGATCCGGGTGGCGGAGGACCGGGATGAGTTTGCCAAGGCGATGCGTCGGATCGGCCTGGCGACGCCTGAGGGCATGACGGTTCAGACGGTTGAAGACGGCCTTGCCTCGGTCGAGCGAACCGGCTTTCCGGCGATTCTCCGTCCCTCATTTACGCTGGGCGGTACCGGCGGCGGAATTGCCTACAACCGCGAAGAGTTCGAAGTCATGCTCAAACGGGGCCTCGAGGCCTCCCCGGTCGGGTCGGTGCTGGTCGAGCGCAGCATCATCGGCTGGAAGGAGTACGAGCTCGAAGTGATGCGTGACGGCGCCGATAACGTGGTGATCGTCTGCTCGATCGAGAATATCGATCCGATGGGTGTGCATACGGGCGACTCGGTGACGGTGGCGCCAGCGATGACGCTCTCGGATCGCGAGTACCAGGTGATGCGCGATGCTGCCTGCGCCATCATCCGGGAAATCGGGGTCGAGGCGGGCGGCTGCAACGTCCAGTTTGCCGTCGATCCGGCGACCGGCGAGCAGCTGGTGATCGAGATGAACCCGCGGGTGTCCCGGAGCTCGGCGCTGGCTTCGAAGGCAACCGGATTTCCGATTGCCCGGATCGGTGCGAAGGTGGCTGTCGGCTATACCCTCGATGAACTGCCGAACGACATCACCAAGACGACCCCGGCGAGCTTCGAGCCGGTGCTCGACTACGTGGTCGTCAAGATTCCGCGGTTTGCGTTCGAGAAGTTCCCGGCGGCGGACCCCGGGCTCACGACGCAGATGAAGTCGGTGGGCGAGGTCATGGCGATCGGCCGCACTTTCAAGGAGGCATTCCAGAAGGGTTTCCGCGGCCTCGAGATCGGGCGGTCAGGCTGGGTCATCGGCGAGACCCTGGCCGATGATCGGCTCGCCGACCTCAGTCGTGAGTCGATTCTGGCCGGTCTGCGCAAGCCGACGCCCGAGCGCTTCTTCCAGATCAAGCATGCGTTCCTGACGGGCGAGTCGGTGGAAACGATTGCCGAGTGTTCGCGGATGGATCCCTGGTTCCTCAACCAGTTCCGTGAGCTGGTCGAGGCGGAGCAGCGTTTTGCCGCGGAGTGGCCTGGGGTGAGCGGCTCCGATCCGGCTGCCCGCGCCCTGGTGCGGCGGATGAAACGGATGGGCTTTTCCGATCGTCAGCTGGCCGATCTGGTCGGCCTGTCCGAAACCGAGATGCGCCACCGCCGCTGGGCGCTGGGGGTCAGGCCCGTCTACAAGATGGTCGATACCTGCGCAGGTGAGTTTCCGTCGGCCACGCCCTATCTCTACTCGTGCTATGACGAGGAGACCGAGGCGGGCGCCGTCGGCGACAAAACCATCATCATCCTGGGCAGCGGTCCCAACCGGATCGGGCAGGGGGTCGAGTTCGACTATTGCTGCGTTCGCGCGGTCATGGCGCTGCGGCAGCTGGGCTATCGGACGGTGATGGTCAACTCGAACCCGGAAACAGTCTCGACCGACTTCGACATGTCGGATGCGCTCTACTTCGAGCCGCTGACGCTCGAAGACGTGCTCGAGATCGTGCACCTCGAGCAGCCGCTCGGTGTGGTGGTTCAGTTCGGCGGACAGACGCCGCTCAGGCTGGCGCGCGGGCTCGAAGCTGAGAACGTTCCGATTCTGGGGACCTCTCCGGAGGCGATCGACGCGGCGGAGGACCGCGGCCGTTTCGAGGCGCTGGCGCGGGAACTCGGGGTGGAGCAGCCCCCGAACGGGACGGCTCTCTCGCTCGACCAGGCGCTGATCGAAGCGGAGCGGGTCGGGTATCCGGTCCTGCTGCGTCCGTCGTACGTGCTGGGTGGGCGGGCCATGCAGGTCGTCTATGATCCGCAATCGCTCGAGGAGTTCTTTGCGGCGGCGATTCGGGTGGCGCCGGGGCATCCGGTGCTGATCGACAAGTTCCTGGAAGATGCCTTCGAGGCAGACGTCGATGCCTTGTCCGACGGGCAGCGGTGCATCATCGGCGGCGTGATGCAGCACATCGAGGATGCCGGGGTCCACTCCGGCGACTCGGCATGTGTGATGCCGCCGTATCTGATTACCGAGGCGCAGGTCGAGCAGATGCGCGAGTACTCCCGTCAGTTTGCCCTCAAGCTGGGGGTGGTTGGGCTGATGAACGTGCAGTACGCCATCAAGGGCGACCGCGTCTACGTGCTGGAAGTCAACCCGCGGGCCTCGCGGACGATACCCTTCGTCTCCAAGACCACGGGCGTTCAGCTGGCAAGTCTTGCTGCGCAGGTCATGACCGGGCGATCGCTCGAGGACCTCGGTGTGACGGACGACGTGCTCCATCCCTACGTCTCGGTCAAAGAGGCGGTCTTTCCGTTCAGCAAGTTTGCAGGCGTCGACCTGGTGCTCGGACCGGAGATGCGGTCGACGGGTGAGGTCATGGGAATTGCCGACTCTTTCGGGATGGCTTTTGCAAAGGCGCAGGTCAGCGCTGACGGCGGGCTGCCGCTGGGTGGCGCGATCTTCATCACGGTCAACGATCCCGATAAACCGGCGGTGGTGCCGATTGCGCGGCGGTTCCATGAGATGGGATTCCGGATCCTGGCGACGGAAGGGACCTCGCGCTACCTGCGCGCGCGAGGGATCTCGGCCGAGCGAACCCTGAAGGTGCATGAAGGCCGGCCGAACGCCGTCGATCTGATTGTCTCGGGGCAGGTCCAGCTGCTGATCAACACCCCGCTCGGCAAGCTGACCCATCGGGATGATCTCGTGCTCCGCCGCACGGCGTTGCAGCACAAGGTGCCGTACACCACAACGATGACCGCGGCCGCGGCCGCGTCGGACGCGATCATCGCGCTGCGGAGCCGCACCGGTCAGGTGCGGGCGCTGCAGGAGTGGCACGAGTTGGCTCAGAGCTTCACGGCGGAGCTCAAGGCGTGATCGGTGCGCGGGACCCCGGCTTCGTTGCGGCGCTGCGTCAGGCGGTGCGGGGCGAGGTACGATCGGACGAGTCGTTGGCGCGGTACTCCACCTATCGGATCGGCGGGCCGGCCACCGTGCTGCTGCCGAGCGATCCGGAGGACGTGGTTGCTGCGCTCGGGGTGGCGCATCGTGAGGGGGTACCCTGGTTCGTCGTGGGGCTCGGCTCCAACCTGCTCTTTCCAGATGAGGGGCTGGATGCGCTCGTCATCCGTCTCGGCAAAGGCATCGACCGCGCCGAGGGCGAGGGCGAGCGGTGGCGCTTCGGTGCCGGGCTCCCGGCTCCGCTGGCCGCCAGGAAAACGGCGCAGGCTGGCTTCGGCGGCCTGCACGTGATGGTGGGAGTTCCGGGGACGGTAGGTGGAGGGGTGTACATGAACGCCGGGTGTCACGGCGGGCAGTGGTCCGATGTGGTCGAGACGGTCGTGGCCGTCGACGGCACGGGTGCGACCCGGGTCTTTGCAGCGGGCGAGGTTCCCTTTGCCTACCGTCGGAGCGGTCTCGAAGGGTGGGTCGTGCTGGAGACCACGGTGCGCCTGGTGCCGACGGACGCAGCGCTGCTGTCCGAGCAGGTCGCCGACCTGTTTGCCTGGCGCCAGAAGGGCACTCCGTTCAATCAGCCCTGTTGCGGCAGCGTCTTCAAGAATCCCGACGGGTCCTCGATAACCGGCGCCGACGGTACGCCGCTGCGTACGGCGGGGCAGCTGATCGAGGCCGCGGGGCTCAAGGGAGCCCGTGAGGGTGGCGCGGAAGTGTCGCCGATGCACGCGAACTATTTCGTCAACACCGGCGGGGCCACGGCGGTGGAGGTCCGCACCTTGATACGGCGGGCGCGGGATACCGTGGCCGAGCGCTTTGGGGTTCGGCTCGAACCGGAAGTCAAATTGATTGGGAGAGCGGGGAATTATCTTCCGCTCGACACGGCAGGTGCGCATGGCTGATGTTTTCGTGCATGAATCGAGTTACGTCGATGACGGAGCGACCATCGGCGCCGGAACCAAGGTCTGGCATTTCAGTCATGTGATGCCGGGGGCGGTCATCGGGGAGCGCTGCAATCTGGGCCAGAATGTGGTGGTGATGCCCGGCACCCGGCTGGGTAACAACGTCAAGGTGCAGAACAACGTTTCGATCTACCAGGGCGTCGAGCTCGAGGACGACGTGTTCTGCGGACCGAGTTGCGTGTTTACCAACGTGCTCAACCCGCGCAGCCATGTATCCCGGAAGGACGAGTACCGTCGCACGCTGGTGCGCCGCGGGGCGACCATCGGAGCCAACGCGACCGTGGTGTGCGGCAACACGATTGGTGAGTACGCGTTCATCGGTGCGGGGGCGGTGGTTCGGGGGGATGTGCCGGCGTATGCGCTGATGGTCGGGGTGCCGGCCCGCCGGGTCGGCTGGATGTGCCGGTGCGGTGTTCGCCTTACCGTCGTCGACGGCAAGGCCGATTGTCCGTCGTGCGGGACGAGCTACCGGGAGCAGGACGGCTGCCTTGCCCCGGTTGACGCGTCCGTCTAGCCCCCCTACGCTACGGGTCCGGATGCCTGATACGTCCCAGAGCAGGGTGCTTGCTCGAATTGCCACTTCACGACCGCGGGCTGCCCTCCAGGGCGGTGCCGGTCGTTTCGTTTTCGTGAGGATGCCGTCGTGACCGTTCCGATGCTGGATCTGAAGGCGCAGTACCACTCGATCAAGGACGAGGTCGACCGCGCGGTCGCTTCGGTGATCGAGCGGCAGGAGTTCATCATGGGCCGCGAAGTTGGTGAACTCGAGCGGGCCGTTGCCGCGCTGTCGGCTGCCAGGCACGGGATCGGGTGCGCCAGCGGCACCGATGCCATTCTGCTGCCGCTCAAGAGCCTTGGCCTCGAGCCTGGCGACGAGGTCATCGCGCCGAGCTTCACGTTCTTTGCTACTGCCGGGGCGATTCACAACGCCGGTGGAACGCCGGTCTTCGTCGATATCGACCCGGTGACCTACTGCGTCGATCCTGAGGCGATCGAGGCGGCCATTACGCCCAGGACTCGGGCCATCGTCGTGGTGCACCTGTTCGGTCAGATGGCCGCGATGGAACGCATTCTGGCGGTTGCCGCGCGACATGATCTGCCGGTGCTCGAGGACGGTGCGCAAGCCATTGGCGCCCGTCGCAACGTCGACGGCACCTGGCGACTGGCCGGTGAGCTGGGCTGGTGCGGGACCTTTTCCTTCTTTCCGAGCAAGAATCTGGGCGGGTACGGCGACGGCGGTCTGATGGTGACCCAGGACGATGCCTTGGCGGACCGGTTGCGGAAGCTCAGGTTGCACGGCGGGGCCAAGCAGTACCACCATGAGGAGGTCGGCACCAATAGCCGGCTCGACACCCTCCAGGCCGCGGTTCTGCTGGCCAAGCTGCCCCACCTGGCTTCCTGGAGCGAGGGGCGTCGGGGGCGGGCGGCCCGGTACTCGGCGGCGTTTGCCGGGCACCCGGCCATCGCGACGCCCGTGGTCGACGGGGCCAACGAGCATATTTTCCACCAGTACACGCTTCGGGTGCCCCGGCGGGACGGGCTGCTGGCCCATCTGAAAGAGCGCGGCATCGGATGTGCGGTGTACTACCCGGTGGGATTGCATCTGCAGCCGTGCTTCGCGCACCTGGGATACCAGGCGGGCAGCTTGCCGCATACGGAAGCCGCCATGCGGGAGGTTATCTCGCTGCCGGTCTATCCCGAACTGAGTGACGAGGCTCTGGATCGGGTCGTGACGGCGGTGCGGGAGTACTTCGGGTGAGCCGCCTCAAAGTCGGGGTCATTGGGGCCGGGACCTGGGGTCGGAACCACGTCCGAACGCTGGCGACGATGGCCGGGGTCGAACTCGCGGCTGTCTGCGATACGTCTGAGGCGGTTCGGGCTCGGATGGCCAAGACGTATCCCGGGGCGCTGGTGACGGCATCGGCGACCGAGCTGCTCGACCGGGTCGATGCGGTCGTCGTGGCGTCGACGGCGCGTACCCACGCCGAACTCGGGATCGCTGCGATTCGGGCCGGCAAGCCGGTCTTGATCGAGAAGCCGTTTGCGCTGTCAGGGGCTGATGCCGCCGCCATCGTCGCGGAGAGCGAGCGAGCGGGGGTTCCGGCGCTGGTCGGGCACCTGCTCGAGTTCCACCCGGTCATCGACCGGCTCAAGCTGATGGTGCAGGATGGCTCGCTTGGTGAGGTCTTCTACCTCTACTCGCAGCGGGTCAATCTTGGCCAGGTGCGGCCCGACGAGAACGCGCTCTGGAGCTTTGGGCCCCATGACATCTCGGTGGCGCTCTATCTGATGGGCGAGGCCCCCGTGACCGTGTCGGCGCAGGGTCACTCGTACCTGCAGCAGGGCATCGAGGACGTGGTGTTCATGGTGATGCGGTTCCGGTCCGGGGTGGTTGCGCACGCGCACCTGTCGTGGCTCGATCCGCACAAAGAACGCAAGCTGACGGTCGTCGGCTCGAAGCAGATGGCTGTGTTCGATGACATGGCCCCGCGGGAAAAGCTTCGGTTGTACGACAAAGGAATCGACCGACCTCCGGAGTACGGCTCGTACGGGGAGAGTCTGGCCGTTCGGGAAGGGGACATTTGGATTCCCAAGATTCCCACGGCAGAACCTCTGGCACTCGAGCTCGCGCATTTCGTGCAGGTGGCCCGGGGCGAGGCGCCCACGCGGGCAGATGCGCGCGACGGTCTTCGGGTCGTGCAGGTGTTGGAAGCGGCCACTCGCTCGCTTGGGAGCGGGGGCGCACCGGTTTCTGTGGAGGAATGAACTGATGTCGTTGGCGGATACGCTGGTCGAGAAGGCTCGCAGCCGAGAGGCGCTGTTTGGCATCGTCGGCTTGGGGTATGTCGGGCTCCCGCTGGCCGTGGAACTGGCCAAAGTGGGCTTTCGGGTGGTGGGCTTCGACGTCAGCCAGCGGGTGGTGGACACGCTGAATGCGGGCAAGTCGCACGTCAAAGACATCAGCGATGCGGACTTGGCGGAGATCAAGGGCCGCTTCACGGCGACGACCGACGGCAGCGCCCTGGGTGCGTGCGACGCGATCTCGATTTGCGTGCCAACCCCCTTGTCCAAGTTCAAAGATCCGGACGTGAGCTACATCGTTGCGGCGACCGAGACGGTCAAAGCCGTCTTGCGTCCCGGGCAGGCGATCATCCTCGAGAGCACGACCTATCCCGGGACGACTCGGGAAATCATGCTTCCCGCGCTGGAGGCGACCGGCCTCAAGGCGGGGAAGGACTTCTTCCTGGCGTTCAGTCCCGAGCGGGTCGACCCGGGTAATCCGACCTATCAGACCCGCAACACCCCCAAGGTCGTGGGCGGCATTACCGAGGACTGTCGCCGGGTGGTGATGGAACTCTATCAGCCGGCCATCGACACCCTGGTGCAGGTCTCGACCACGGAGGCTGCCGAGCTCGTCAAACTGCTCGAGAATACTTTCCGGAGCGTCAACATCGGCCTGGCCAACGAAATGGCCATTGTCTGCGACATGCTCGGCGTCGACGTCTGGGAAGTGATCGAGGCGGCGGCGACCAAGCCGTTCGGCTTCATGAAGTTCCTGCCGGGCCCCGGGCTTGGTGGTCACTGCATCCCGATCGATCCGCACTACCTCGCGTGGAAGATGCGCGGGCTCAACTACAAGACCCGCTTCATCGACCTGGCCGGTGAGCTCAATACCGAGATGCCGCTCTTCTGGGTGCGCAAGATCAACGAGGCGCTCAACGACGCGGGTAAAGCGTTCAAGGGCTCCTCGATCCTGATCGTCGGCGTGGCCTACAAGCGCGACATAGAGGACATCCGGGAGAGCCCGGCGCTCGACATCATCCGCTTGCTGGAAGGCCGCGGCGCCAAGGTCAGCTACCATGATCCGTATGTGCCGTCGTTCAGCGAAGACGGGCATGAGGCGGTGTCGGTGCCGCTGACCAAGGAGTCGCTGGCAGCCGCCGATTGCGTGGTCATCGTCACGGACCACAGCAACATCGACTATGACCTGGTACGCCGAGAGGCGCGTCGCGTCGTCGATACCCGGAACGCTCTCCGCAAAGGCAAGACGGCGTAACCGATGCGGGTGACGGTCATCGGCACGGGCTACGTCGGGCTGGTCGCGGGTGCGTGCCTGGCGGAGACGGGCAACGATGTTGTCTGCGCCGACGTGGACGAGGCCAAGGTCGCCCGGCTTCGGGAAAACTGGATTCCGATCTACGAACCCGGCCTCAAGCCGCTGGTCATTCGCAATCAGACCGAAGGTCGCCTGGCCTTCACGACCGACCTGGATCAGGCGGTCCGCCACGGCGAGGTCGTCTTCATCGCGGTGGGCACTCCGCCCGGAGAAGACGGCTCGGCCGACCTGCGGCATGTGCTCGATGTCGCCCAGGTGGTCGGCCGGAATCTCAACGAGCCCAAAGTCGTGGTGACCAAATCGACCGTGCCGGTTGGCACGGCCGAGAGCGTGCGGCAGGCCATTGCGGCCGAGTCGTCGCAGCCGTTTTTCATGGCATCGAACCCGGAGTTCCTCAAAGAGGGCGCGGCAATCGACGATTTCATGAAGCCGGATCGGGTCGTGATCGGGGTGGATTCCGAGCACGCGCGCGAACGCCTGAGCGAGCTGTATTCGCCGTTCGTGCGCACCGGGAATCCGATCCTCTTCATGGACATTCCCTCGGCGGAGGTCACCAAGTACGCTGCCAACGCGATGCTGGCCACGCGCATTTCGTTCATGAATCAGATTGCACTGTTCTGCGAGCAGGTCGGCGCTGATGTCGGGATGGTTCGGAAGGGCATTGGCACCGATCGGCGGATCGGCCCGGCCTTCCTGTTTCCCGGGCCGGGATACGGCGGCTCCTGCTTTCCGAAGGACGTCAAGGCGCTGATTCGGTCGGCGGACGAGATCGGCATGGACGCCGATTTGTGGCGGGCGGTCGAGGCCGTCAATCAGCGCCAGAAGCATGTGCTGCTGGCCAAGCTCGAGTACGCGCTCGGCGGCGACCTGTCCGGCCGCCGGATTGCGGTCTGGGGGTTGTCCTTCAAGCCCGAGACTGATGATATGCGGGAGAGCCCCTCCATCCCGCTGATCGAGGGGGTCCTGGCCGCGGGCGGATCGGTTGCTGCACACGATCCGAAGGCGATGGACTCGGCTCGCCAGGTTTTTGCCGACCGGATCCGGTATGCCCGTGAACCGTACGACGCGCTGGCTGGTGCGGATGCTCTGGTCATCGTGACGGAGTGGCTGGTGTATCGCAATCCTGATTTCGATCGGGTCAAGTCGTTGCTCAGCACGCCGCTCATCATCGACGGGCGCAACTTGTTCGACCCGGCTCGGATGGGTCGGGCCGGTTTCCGCTACGCGAGTATCGGGCGGGTCACCGTATGAGAGTCGTGATCACCGGTGCGGCGGGCTTTCTGGGTTCGCACCTGGCGGATCGGTTTCTGGCGGAAGGATA
Organism: Gemmatimonadales bacterium; assembly: GCA_019637315.1. Classification (NCBI taxonomy): domain Bacteria; kingdom Pseudomonadati; phylum Gemmatimonadota; class Gemmatimonadia; order Gemmatimonadales; species Gemmatimonadales bacterium. The sequence continues at coordinate 54,877 of JAHBVU010000009.1, read as the reverse complement.
TCGGGTCGTCGGAGTCGACAACTTCCTGACCGGGTCGCGGGACAACCTGCGGCATCTGTTCGCGCGTCCCGAATTCGAGTTTCTCGAGCAGGACGTCTCGAACGGGCTCCAAGTGGCCGGCGCGCTCGACGGGGTGCTTCACTTTGCCTCGCCGGCGAGTCCGATCGACTATCTCGAGCATCCCCTGGCCACCCTCGAGGTGGGCTCGCTGGGCACCCGCAACGCCCTGCGGCTGGCCCAGGCCTCGACCGCGCGGTTTCTGCTGGCTTCGACCTCCGAGGTGTACGGCGACCCCCTGGTCCATCCGCAGCCGGAGAGTTACTGGGGAAACGTCAATCCGGTCGGACCGCGGTCGGTCTATGATGAAGCGAAACGCTTCAGTGAGGCGCTCACCATGGCCTACCATCGACAGCACGGGCTCGAGACCCGCATCGTTCGGATCTTCAACACCTATGGTCCCCGCATGCGGCCCCGGGATGGTCGGGTGGTGTCGAACTTCATCGTGCAGGCCTTGAAGGGTGAGCCCCTGACGGTCTACGGCGACGGGCGACAGACCCGGTCGTTCTGCTATGTCTCGGACCTGGTCGACGGGATCTATCGCTTGTTCAAGAGTGATCGGGTCGAGCCGACCAACATCGGGAATCCCAACGAGTTCACCATGCTCGATCTGGCCCGGCTGGTCCAGGAGCTGGTCGGCTCGGCGGCGCCCCTGCGCCACGATCCTCTGCCGGTCGATGACCCCAAGGTTCGCTGTCCCGACATTGCGATGGCCACGACGCACTTGGGCTGGACCCCTCAGGTCCAGCTTCGGGAAGGGCTGGAGCGCACCATCCCCCACTTCCGGGCCGCGCTCGAGCGCTGATCGGCGGGCTCCGGGTGGCCGGCCATCGGTCGGCTTCGAGCCTCCGCGAGCCGCGCAAATCAATCGACCACGCTATCTTACAAGCTTGTGCCGGATTCCCGCCGGGCTCCCGAATCGGGGGTCGGCGCGACGGTCGGGCGATGCAGTTCATCGTGATCGTCGACGGGTGGGATCGGCCTGGTCGAACCCTCGGAATGGCGAGTGGACGGATGCCAATGCAAGTCAGCACCGAGCATCTCCTGCAGCAGGCCAATGAGCGGTTTGCCGTGCAGGATTACTACGGCGCGGTCCACCTGGTCGATGAGATCCTCGAGTCGGGGCGTCGCTTCGCTGATGTGTATCATCTGCGCGGCCTGTGCTTGTCGCTGCTGGGGCAGCCGGAAAAAGCCCTCGAGGACTTCGATCGCGCGCTGGGTGTCAATCCGCGGTACATCGATGCGCTGGTGCATCGTGGTGTCGTGCTGGTGGAGTTGGGGCGATCGGGTGAGGCCGATGCCTCGTTTCAGCGGGCGGCGGCGCTGGGACAGACGGGGCCGAGCGGCTTTTCCAACCCGGTTGCGTCGCGGCTGGCCAACCTCCATGCCACGGTCGGCGACGCGTACGCCGAGGTCGGGGCGCTGGCGGATGCGATTCGGGAGTACCAGCGCGCGGTTGCGCTTGGTCCGCATTTTCACGACCTGCGGTATCGGCTGGCGCGGCTGCTGCTCGAGGGGGGTCGCCCGCTCGAAGCCCGTGAAGAGCTCGAGCGGATCGTGGCGGTGCAGCCCAAGTTCGTCGATGCGCAGGCCGCGCTTGGCCTGGCGCACTACCTGTCGGGCGACGCGACAGGTGCGCAGGAGATCTGGGCTCGCTGTCTGATGCAGCGGCCCGACAACGCCCGGATCGGCGCCTACCTCGCGATGGCGCGGCGGCTGGTTTCGTGACCCGGGGGTGGTCGTTGCTGGCGCTGGCGACCGTGGGCTGTTCGACCGCAGCCGCCGACCATGAGCGGCTGGGTGATCATGCCTATCGGGAAGGGCAGTATTCGCGGGCATTGAGCGAGTACTCAGCTGCGCAGCGAGGCGGGGCCCGAAGCCGGGTCTGGGCCAAGGCAGGATCGGCGGCGCTCAACGCGGGCGACTTTGCGGCGGCCACCGACGCGTTTACCGCGCTGGTTCGCGATGACCCGACCCGGGCGGTCGAGGCGGCGGTCGGGCTGACGCGGGCCGCGGTCGGGGCCGAGCGGCAGGGCGACGGCGCGGCGATGGGGCGGGCGCTGCTGGCCTTGCGCCAGGCGGCGCCGAACCGCCCGCTTGGCCGGCTGGCGCTCGGTCCGCTCGAATCGGGCGGTGATCCGGCGACGGACCTGCATCTGCTGCCGTCGGCGATGGCGATGGCATCGGGGCCGCGCGGGATCGATGCGCTGCTGCTGCGGTATGCGGATGCGCAGCGAACAACGGTTGCCTGTGAAGCGGCGGCGCGGAGCTATCAAACGTTGCTGCGGCGTTCGAGTGACGCACGGCTGCGGACGGCGGCGCAGGATGGGCTGGCCGAGTGCGCGCTCCTGCTGGGGCAGGACGCCCTGATTTCGGGTGACGGGTTCGAGGCCGAGCGGTGGTTCGACCTGGTGGTGCGCTCGCAGTCAGCCAACTCGCGCGGCTTGATGGCGCAGATTGGTCTTGGAGATGCCCGGGTCCTGCAGGGTGATGCGCTGGGCGCTGCCGTTGCGTACCAGTCGGTGCTCGCGGCGCCGGCCGGATCGGACAGCCTGCGGCAGGTCGCGACGGCGAAGCTGAATAGTCTTGGGGCCGGTACGCCGCCCCCTACGGATGGGTGACGCATGAATCTGACCCGAATCGGCCTGTTGGCGGCCGTGGTATTGTCTAGCGGGTGCTGGCCGTTCAAGGGGAAACGAAGCGATCCGGCGGTGCCGGTCGTGTCCAACTCGCCCCAGGTGGTGGATTCGCTCTGGCAGGCAGGCGAGCAGGCATTCAATCAGGGACGCTGGGGGAAGGCCTCGGAGCTGTTTGCGCGGCTCAACGGGGTCATGCCCGTTACGGACGCCCGGATCAACCGGATGGCGTTTTACCGGGGTGAGATCGAACTCGCACGGGGCAACCACCTCGACGCGGTGCGGCAGCTGCGGCGCCTGGCCGATGAGCACCCGGACGACGCCCTGGCGGCCGACGCGCTGCTTCGCGCTGGCGACGCCTACTCGTATCTCTGGAGGCGGCCTGAGCTCGATCCGACTTATGGTCAAACCGCGCTGGCGGTGTACCTCGAAGTGCAGAGCCGGTATCCGAACTCGACGGCGGCGAAGCGGGCAGAGGCCAAGATCCGGGAATTGCAGGATCTCTTTGCCCGCAAGGATTACCTGAGCGCGGTCTTCTACCTCAAGTACAAGGCGTACGACTCGGCCGTGCTGATGCTGCGCGACCTGATTGCCCGGTATCCGCGGTCTTCGGTCGTGCCGGCGGCGCTCGAGCGTCTCGTCTCGGCGTATCGCGCCCTCAAGTACGACGAGGATGTTCAGGAAACCTGCGAGTACATCGTGCAGTTCCACCCGGATCCGGACGGGCCCCGCAAGCTCTGTCCCGCGACGGCCGCGACTGACTCGACCGGGCAGCTCTAGTGCGGATTGCTGTGCTCGGCGGCTCGTTCGATCCGATCCATACTGGTCACCTCGTGATTGCGCAGGTGGCGCTCGAGCTGCTCGAGGCGGATGAGGTGAGGTGGATCCCGGTCGGTCAGCAACCGCTCAAGGTCGGCCAGCACCTGGCTTCCGGTCGTCACCGGGCGAGGATGGTGGAGCTGGCCACGGCGGGGCAGCCGCGGTTTACCGTCGATCGGGCTGAGATCGACCGCCCGGGGCCGTCGTATACGGTCGACACGCTGAAGGATCTCCGCGGCCGTTATCCTGGCGCGGCGATCAGCGTCTTGCTCGGGGGTGACGCCGCGGCGTCGTTTACGGCCTGGAAGGCGCCGGAGGAGATTCGGACCATGGCGGAGATCGTGGTCTTTGCGCGGGCGGGTGAGTTGCCGCCGGCGGGCATAGCGGACCGGATCATTCCGGTGCCGCGGATCGATATTTCATCGACGGCGGTGCGCGAGCGGGTGCGGCACGGGCGGTCGATTCGCTACTGGGTCCCCGATGCGGTGGCCGAGTACATCACGCAGCACGGTTTGTATCGGGACTGACGATGTTGAAAACGGTTTTTGCCAAGGTGTTCGGAACCCGCAATCAGCGTGATGCCAAGAAGCTGGCGCCGCTGGTATCGCAGGTTCATGCCCATGAAGCGCGGCTGGCGACGTTCTCGGAAGAGGAGGTCCGAGGTCAGACGGCGCGCTTCCGGGAAGTTCTCGCCGCCAAGACGGGAGAGCTCCGAGAGCAGGTCGAAGCGGTGCGCGCCGAGAAACACGCTTGCGCCGATCCGGTCGAGCGGGAGCGCCTGGAAAGCGAGTTCTATCGGATCGAAGCCGACTACAAGAAGGCCGTCGCGGCCGTGCTGGATGAGATCCTTCCGGAGGCGTTTGCCACGGTTCGCGAGGCGGCGCGCCGCCTGGTCGGCACCAAAGTGATGGTGACAGGCCACGAGCTGACCTGGGACATGGTGCCGTACGATGTCCAGTTGATGGGTGGTGTCGCGCTGCATCGCGGCAAGATCGCGGAGATGGCGACGGGCGAGGGCAAGACGCTGGTGGCCACGCTGCCACTCTACCTGAACGCGCTGACCGGCCGTGGCGCCCACCTCGTCACGGTCAACAACTACCTGGCCCGGCGCGACTCGCAGTGGATGGGCCACCTGTTCACGTACCTCGGCCTCACGGTCGGGTGTCTCGATGACACCGAGCCGCAGTCGCCGGGGCGCCGGGCAGCCTACCTCGCGGACATTACCTACGGGACCAACAACGAGTTCGGCTTCGACTACCTGCGTGACAACATGGTGTTCTCGCTGGATCATCGGGTCCAGCGCGAACATGCCTTTGCCATCGTCGACGAGGTCGACTCGATTCTGATCGACGAGGCCCGCACGCCGCTCATCATTTCCGGGCCGGTCGGCAACGACGGTGACGACAAGTACGGCGTCTTCAACGATCGGGTGGCCGACCTGGTTCGACGCCAGACGACGGTGGTCAACCAGCTGGTTGCGGAGGGTGAGTCGCTCCTGGCCAACGACAAGACGCGCCAGGATGCGGCGGTCAAGCTCTACCAGGCGCAGCTGGGCATGCCCAAGAACAAGCGGCTGCTCAAGCTCTACAACGAGCCGGGGGTCAAGCAGCTGGTGCAGCAGGCTGAGCTGCGGCACATCGCCGATCGCAAGCTGCCGACTAAGCAGCAGTCGATGCGTGGCATCGATGACGTGCTCTACTACGTGCTCGATGAGAAGGGGCACTCGGTTCATCTGACCGATCAGGGCACCGCGACCCTGTCGCCGGACGATCCGGAGCTGTTCGTGGTGCCTGACATTTCCGAGGAAATTCACCAGATCGAGCGCGATCCGTCGCTGGATCCGGCCGAACGGAGGGCTCAGCGGCAGGAAGTGGAACTGGCGTATGCGCGGAAGAGCGAGGTCCTGCACATCATCCACAAGCTGCTGCAGGCGCACTCGCTCTACGAAAAGGACGTGGAGTACATCGTTCAGGACAATCAGGTTCTGATCGTCGACGAGTTCACCGGGCGCGTATTGGCGGGGCGTCGGTGGTCGGACGGACTGCACCAGGCGGTGGAGGCCAAGGAACGGGTCCAGGTCAAGGGCGAAACGCAGACTCTGGCCACGATCACGATCCAGAACTACTTCCGGATGTACGACAAGCTGGCGGGTATGACCGGCACCGCCGAGACCGAAGAGTCGGAGTTCTACTCCATCTACGGGCTCGAGGTGCTGGTGGTGCCGACCAACCGGCCCATCCGCCGGAAGGATGTGCCTGACCGGATCTACAAGACGCGCCGCGAGAAGTACAATGCGGTAGCCGACGAGGTGGAGCGGCTCCACGGGCTCGGCCTCCCGGTGCTGATCGGTACGACGACGGTGGAAGTGTCCGAGACGCTGAGCAAGATGCTCAAACGCCGGGGCCTGCGGCATGAGGTCCTCAACGCGAAGTACCATGAGCGGGAGGCCGAGATCGTCGCGCAGGCAGGACAAACCGGGGCGATCACGATCGCGACCAACATGGCCGGCCGCGGCACCGACATCAAGCTGAGCAAGGACCTCAATCTCGAGGCCGACGAGGCGGGCCTCCAGATCGTCGGAACCGAGCGACACGAGTCGCGCCGGATCGATCGGCAGCTGCGCGGACGGTCCGGGCGGCAGGGCGATCCTGGCGCATCGGTGTTCTTCCTGTCGCTCGAAGACGACCTGATGCGCCTGTTCGGTACCGATCGGATTGCGCGGTACATGGACAAGACCGGCGCCGAGGAAGGCGAGGTCATTACCGGGCGGCTGGTCACGGCGGCGATCGAATCGGCCCAGAAACGGGTCGAGCTGCAGAACTTTCAGCAGCGGAAACGGTTGCTCGAGTACGATGACGTGATGAACCAGCAGCGCGAGGTGGTCTACTCGTTGCGGTTGTTTGCATTGGAAAAGGGCGAGGAGCTCAAGGCCGAGGCGCGTCGGATGATTGCGGGTGCGCTCGAGCATGCGGTCACCAAGGTGATCGACGAAGGCGATGGCAATCCGGAGCAGTGGGACCGTGAGGGTCTCAAGAGCGCACTCACGATGCAGTATCTCGTCTCGGTCGATGCGATTACCGATGCTGCGGCGACCCCGACCCGTGAGGCTCTGCTTGCTGCGGTGCTGGCCGAAGGTGAGGCGAGCTTTCAGCGGAAAGTCGACTACCTGAAGGAGTTCGGAACCGCAATCGGCATCGCGGATGTCGATCAGCAGGTGCTCTCGCAGGTCATGCTCGGTGTGATCGACGAGAAGTGGAAGGACCATCTCTACGACCTCGATCAGCTTCGCAATGCGATCCAGTACCGGGCCTATGGCCAGAAGGACCCGCTGGTCGAGTACAAGAAGGAAGCGTTCGAGATGTTCCAGGACCTGATTCGGGACCTCCGGGCTTCCTTCTCGGACCGGTACCTCAAGGTTCAGGTTACGGCGGATGCGCCGCCTCCGCCTCGGCAGCAGGCGCCACTGGCGCCCCCGCCACCACGCCAGCCCTCGACCGACGACCTCTTTGCGGGCTCGGCGCGGACCTCGTCAGGGCCGCGGCCTCCTGCCGCAGCGCCGGTGGTGCAAAGCAACATCGGTCGAATCGGCGGGCCGACGGGCAGTGTGCCGGTGGTGGGGCGCAACGACCCTTGTCCCTGCGGTTCGGGTAAGAAGTACAAGAAGTGCCATGGGGCGTGACGGCCGGTTTGAGGTGACCCGGCTTTCCGGGTCGCCTCGATGCCGGCTTGCGTTGTTTTCGGTTACCGGGGTTGCTCCGGGCCGCCCCATCTTGGATCCGTGCTGCCCCCTGAGACCCAACCTGGCGATCTTCCTCGTGAACGGCTGATCCGAAACGGACCGGCCGGATTGACGACTGTCGAGTTGCTGGCCATTCTGATAGGCACTGGCCAGGCCGGGGCCGACGTTCTGGCGGTAGCTCAGGCCGTGCATCGGTCCGTAGGCGGCTCGCTTCGGCGGCTGGCCCGGGCCCCTGACGCGGAGTTGCGTCGGATTTCGGGGGTAGGTGTGGCCAAGGCGGCTCGGCTATCAGCGGCGCTCGAGCTGGGTCGGCGGCTGGTTCGGGAGGAACGGCCGGTCCGGCCGCGGGTTCGGTCGCCCGAGGATGTGGCCAGGCTGATCGGAGACCGTCTGAGGGACCTGGAGGTCGAGGAGTTCCATGTCCTGGCGCTATCGGCGCAGCGGGACGTGCTTCGCGACGTCCTGGTGTCCAGGGGCGTATTGACCGGTGCGCTGGTGCATCCGCGCGAGGTATTTCGCCTGGCGATTGCGGAAGCGGCTGCCGGGATCATCGTGGTGCACAACCATCCGAGTGGCGATCCGACCCCGTCGCCTGAGGATCGGGCGGTCACCAGCCAGCTGGTGGCTGCGGGGGCCATCGTAGGAATTCCGGTGCTCGACCACGTGATCGTGGGTGGCGACCGGTGGGTCAGTTTCGCGACGCAAGGATTGTTGTGACGGAAGCAGTAGCAGGGAGCAGTACCGAATTCAGGGCAGCGCTCGAGCGCCACGCGGATCGTCTCGATCTCGGGCTGATCGATCGTGCCCTGCAGTTCAGCGCGTCGGCCCATCGCGGCCAGAAGCGCATGTCGGGCGAGGACTTCGTTTCACACAGCATTGCGGTGGCCACCATTCTGGTCAGCCAGCTGCTCGACACCACGTCGATCGCGGCCGCACTGCTGCACGATGTGGTCGAGGACTCCGAAGTTACGGTGGCAGACATTGCGACCGAGTTCGGTCCGGAAGTCGCCGGGCTGGTCGATGGGCTGACCAAGATTTCCCACCTGACCTTTCGCTCCCGCGCGGAGGAACAGGTCGAGAACTACCGCAAGCTGCTGCTGTCGATTGCCAAGGATGCCCGGGTCATCATCATCAAGCTGGCCGACCGGCTCCACAACATGCGTACCTTGGAGCATTTGCCCCCGGAGCGGCGGGAGCGGATCGCGCTCGAGACTCGGGAGATCTACGCGCCGCTGTCGCACCGGTTCGGGATGGCCAAGGTCAAGGCCGAGCTGGAAGACCTGGCGTTCAAGTTTCTGGAGCCGGAAGAGTACGTCGGGCTGGCCCGGCAGGTTGCTGCGAAGCGCGCCGAGCGGGAAGAGATGATCGAGGCGCTGCGGAAGCCGCTGGAAGAGGAGCTGACCCGTGCCGGGCTGACGGCCGAGGTGACTGGTCGACCGAAGCATCTCTGGTCGATCTATCAGAAAATGCGCAAGCGCAACATGCCGTTCGAGCAGGTCTACGACATGATGGCGCTCCGCATCCTGGTCGATTCGGTGCCGGCCTGCTATCACGTGCTGGGCATCATCCACCACACCTGGACGCCGATTCAGGAGCGGATCAAGGACTACATCGCCTCGCCGAAGTCGAACGGCTATCAATCGCTGCACACTACCATCTTCGGACCGAACGGCCAGCTCTACGAGGTGCAGATCCGCACACCCGAGATGCATCGGACGGCGGAGTTCGGTATTGCGGCGCACTGGCTCTATAAGGCGGACCGGGGCGGTCGGGACGAGCTCGATCAGCATTTCGAGTGGTTTCGTCAGCTGCTCGAGTTGCAGCAGGATACCCACGGGCAGGAGGAGTTTCTCGAGTTCCTCAAGCTCGACCTCTACCAGGACGAGATCTTCGTCTTTACTCCTGAGGGAGACGTCAAGCAGCTACCCAAGGGTGCGACCGCGATCGACTTTGCCTTTCATGTGCACAGCGAGGTCGGGCTGCACTGCCAGGGCGCCAAGATCAACGGTCGGATTGCGCCGCTGCATCGTGAAATCAAAAACGGCGATACGGTCGAGATTCTGACCTCACCGAATGCCAAGCCGAGTCGTGACTGGCTCAACCACGTCCGGACGGCGCGGGCGCGGCAGCGGATCAAGTCTTGGGTCCGTCACGAAGAAGAGACGATGAGCATCACGCTTGGTCGGGATATTCTCAGCCGCGAACTCAAGCGTCGTCGACTCGATCCGCCGGACTCGGCGACCCTCGAACGGGCGGCCAAATCCGTCAGCCTGGCGGATACGCGTGCGCTCGAAGCCGCGATTGGCCGGGGTGACCTCGCTATCGGCGCGGTGATGCGGGCTCTCTATCCCGACCTGACCGACGAGGATCTGCGCGAACCAAAGCCGACGGTGTTTGGGCGGATGCTCAACCGGATTCGGCTGGGACGCGGCATCAAGATTCAGGGCGTCGACGGTCTGCTGGTTCGTTATGCCCAGTGCTGTCAGCCGGTCCCGGGCGACACAGTGGTCGGCTATGTGACCCAGGGGCGTGGCATCTCGATTCACCGGGCGGACTGTCCCAACCTGCTCTCGATTCAGGAAGGCGACCGCCGGGTCGAGATCGACTGGCAGGAGCAGGAAGGGGAGTCGTTTGCCGTGCGGTTGGTGCTGAGCGCGGAAGATCGGCGGGGTCTCTATGCCGATATTCTTCAGGCGGTCAGTGCGTCGGGTACCAACGTTCGCCGTGCCGACCTGCACACCAAGGACGGTACGGCATTCGGCACCATCTTCATCGAAGTCGACAATCTTGCGCACCTTGCCAAGGTGCTGCGTCTGATTCGGCGTGTGAAGGGGGTCGTGTCCGTCGACCGGCGCGAAGTGACGACCCACTGACCGATTGCCGGGCAGGGGGCGGTGCGGTAAAGCGAGATCGGCGCCGTCAGCGGCGCACGCGGGTGTACTCGAACCAAACCACAGGGGTTGCAAGTGGCCAATCGTTGGTTGCTCAAGACCGAACCGTCGACATACTCGTATGCGGACCTCGAACGCGAGGGGCGCGCCGTCTGGGATGGCGTGGCCAATGCGGTGGCTCTCAGGAACATGCGCGCCATGGCGGCGGGAGACCTCTGCTTCATCTATCACACGGGTGACGAGAAGCAGATCGTCGGCATCGCGAAAGTGACCAAGGCGGCCTATCCCGACCCGAAAGGGAACGATCCGCGGATGGTCGTGATCGACCTGGAACCGGTCCGGAAACTGGCTCGGCCGGTGACGCTTGCCGAGGTCAAGGCGGATCCCCGGTATGCGGACTGGGAACTGGTCCGCCAGGCCCGGCTTTCGGTCATGCCGGTCGCGGCCGAGCGGTGGGGCTGGGTCGAATCTGCCAGCAAGATCAAGGCGCCTTAGGGGCTGTGGGGCAGGGCTGAACGCCCCAAGTCGCGGGGGCGAACAAAAGCCGATACCCGTGTTATATTGGGTACCCCATGTCGAGCCCGCCGTTTGAAGTCATTGCGCCGTTCCTCCCTGCGGGCGACCAGCCGGCCGCAATCGAGGCCCTGACCAACGGGCTGCGGGCCGGGCAGAAGTATCAGACGCTGCTCGGCGTCACCGGGTCGGGCAAGACGCTGACGCTGGCGCACACGATCGCCAATTACGGCAAGCCGACGCTGGTGCTGTCGCACAACAAGACGCTGGCGGCGCAGCTGTACGGTGAGCTGAAGCAGTTCCTGCCCAACAACGCGGTCGAGTACTTCGTCTCGTACTACGACTACTACCAGCCCGAAGCCTACGTTCCGTCGAGTGATCTCTACATCGAGAAGGACGCCTCGATCAACGAGGACATCGAGTCGCTTCGGCTCCGAGCCACCTCGAGCCTGATGGAGCGGGAGGATGTCGTCATCGTCGCAACGGTGAGCGCCATCTACGGCTTGGGAGATCCGGCGACGTACCGGAGCATGATGTTCAATCTTCGGGTCGGTCAGGAGCGTGGCCGGGACGCGATTCTCTCCGACCTGGTGGCGATCCAGTATCACAGGAACGACGTCTCGTTCGAGCCTGGGGCCTTCCGAGTCCGGGGCGACACGGTCGAGATCTTCCCCGCGTATGCGGAGCAGGCGGTACGAATCGAGCTCTGGGGCGACGTGATCGAGCGGATCACCAAGATTCATCCGGTCTCCGGCAAGACGATCGCGCAGCTCGAGCATTGCGCCATCTTCCCGGCCAAGCATTTCGTGACCGAGCGCCCGGCCATCGAGCGGGCCGTCGGGCTGATTCGTGCCGAGCTGGCCGAGCGTCTGCTGGAGCTGCGGGTTGCGGGGAAGCTGCTGGAAGCGCAGCGGCTCGAGTCTCGTACCAACTTCGACATCGATATGCTGCTCGAGATCGGCACCTGTCCCGGCATCGAGAACTACTCGCGGCTGATCTCGGGGCGTCAGGCGGGGGAACGCCCGGCTTGTCTGATCGACTACTTTCCGGCCGATTTCCTGGTGGTGGTCGACGAGTCGCACGTCAGTCTGCCGCAAATCGGCGGGATGTTCAACGGCGATCGGGCCCGCAAGCAGACGCTGGTCGAGTACGGCTTCCGGCTGCCCTCCGCCCTGGACAATCGACCGCTCCATTTCGACGAGTTCATGGCGCTGGCTCCGCAGATGCTGTCGGTGTCCGCCACCCCCGGCGACCTCGAGCTGGGCTTGTCAGAGGGGCATGTCGTCGAGCAGATCATTCGACCGACCTTTCTGGTCGACCCGCGGGTCGAGATTCGTCCGGTGCGCGGGCAGGTCGACGATCTGCTGGGAGAAATCCGGGAGCGGGTTCGCCTGCGCGAGCGAGTCCTCGTGACGACGCTCACCAAGCGGATGGCCGAGGACCTTTCGGATTACCTGCAGCAGGTCGGGGTTCGGGTGCGCTATCTGCACTCCGACATCGATGCGATCGAGCGGATGGAGATTCTGCGCGGGCTTCGGCTGGGCGATTTCGACGTCCTGGTGGGCATTAATCTGTTGCGCGAAGGGCTCGACCTGCCGGAGGTGTCGCTGGTGGCCATTCTCGATGCCGACCAGGAAGGCTTTCTGCGGAGCGATCGTTCCCTGATCCAGACCGTCGGCCGGGCGGCTCGGAATCTCAACGGCCTGGGCATTCTGTACGCCGACAAAGTCACCGGCTCGATGCGGCGCGCCCTCGACGAAATGGATCGCCGCCGTGCCCGGCAGTTAGCGTATAACACCGAGCACGCGGTGACGCCTCGATCGATCACGAAGTCGTTCGACGAAGTACGGCTTTCAACATACGTGGCCGATGCGCGGACCGAGCGCCCGACCGGGAAGGACAAGCGCGACAAACCGGCTGCGCCGGACTTGCGTGACCCGGCGTCGCGTGCCAAGGCTATCCAGGCGCTCGAACATCAGATGCGGGAGGCTGCGGCCAACCTCGAGTTCGAGCTGGCGGCCCTGCTCAGGGACCAGCTCAACGAACTCCGAGCCCTCGATGCGGGCAACGTCGCTCGGCCCTCCGCCGGGTCCGCTCAGCCTCGGCGGATGGCTCGGCGGGGGCGGCGGTAGGACGATGCGGCATCTGGTGAACGAGCCGCAGCTCGCCGCGCTGGGTGAGCAGATGGGCCGGAACCTGGTGCGCCATGGCGTGGTCTGGCTCGAAGGGGAGATGGGGGCCGGCAAGACCACGATGGTGCGCAGCATCGTTCAGGGGTTGGGCGTGGTCGGCGAGGTGACCAGTCCCACCTATGGGTTGGTGCACCGGTACGACGGCCCGCTTGGTCCGGTCTACCATGTCGATTGCTACCGCCTGACGCGTGCAGAGGAAGGCCGCGACCTCGACTGGGATTCGCTGGTGCAGGGACAGGCCCTGCTGGTGGAATGGCCTGAGCGAGCTGCCGGATGGGTCCCGGACCCGACCCACCGGGTTCGGCTCGAGTATGCCGACGACCCCGACAGCCGCTGGATCTCGCTCTCATGATGGTACTTGCCGTGGATGCCGCTACGGACCGCCTGTCGGTGGCGTTGGGTCAGCCTCGGGGGCGCCAGGCGGTTCGTGCGCTGAGTGGAGCCCGCCGGCACGCCGGTGCCTTGCCCCGTTTGGTCAACGAGGTGCTCGACGAGATGGGGGCCGCCGGGCTGAGCGAGGTCGAGGCGCTTGCTGTGAGCGACGGCCCTGGCAGCTTTACCGGGCTTCGGGTTGCGACCTCCTGGGCCAAGGGTGTCTGGCAAGTGCGCAGGCTGCCGTTCTGGACGGCGTCGACGCTGCTGGTGCGTGCGGCGCGCGATGCGGCGGTTGGTACGCGGGTCGTGGGGGTCGGCTCGGCGCTTCGTGGCGAGGTGTACGCGGCCGGGTACTGGATCCTGGACGACCGGATCGAGACGCTGTTTGCGCCCACTGTGGCCAGTCCAGGGCATGGGAACCTCCAGGACCTGACGGTGGATCGTCTCGTGGGCGATCTTCCGGAGGCCGAGATGGTTGCATGGGGCGTTGCGGGTCTGGTGGTGTCTGAGGAGGACGGGAAGCCGGATGCTCGGACCTTGATCGACCTCATTGGGGTCCCGGGCGGGGCCTGGAGTATCGAGGCGCCTTCGACCTGGGAGCCGGAGTACGGGCGGCCCGCCGAGGCACAGGCAAAGTGGGAGCGAACCCATGGCCGATCGCTATCGGATTCGACGGGTCGAGCGGGCTGACCTCGAGGCCCTGGCCGGGGCAGAGCAGCGCTCGTTCTCGGACCCCTGGAGCAGGGCGGGGATTGCCGAGTTGTTTGAAAACGATACAGTGGTTGGCCACGTAGTCGTTGAGGGCGGGCCGGAAATGCGCCTTGCAGGATACGTCTTTGCGCGGGTCGTTGCGGGTGAAGCCGAGATCCTGAACATTGCGGTCGTGCCCGAACACCGGCAGGCCGGGCTCGGTCGCCGCCTGCTCGAAGAAGTCCTGGTTTCGGTGCGTTCGGGCGGTGCCCAGTCGGTGTTTCTCGAGGTCCGGGAGTCGAACGAGGCCGCCAAGCGGCTGTACGGTTCTCTCGGCTTTCGCCCGGTGGGATTTCGGGCTGATTACTATCGCAAGCCGCGTGAACACGCCCTGGTTCTTCGGCTTGATTTCGAAATGGTGTTGATTTGATACAATGTGCGTAAGTTTGGTAACAACAACAACTTGTGGCGTCGCTATCGTGGTGGCGTCCCCGGTGTTCCTGCCCTGAATCGTTAGGAGAGTTCGCCATGAGCCGCAGTCTCAACAAAGTCACCCTGATTGGGAACCTTGGTTCCGATCCTGAGGTCCGGAGCACCGCAAACGGGGGGCGGGTTGCCACGTTGTCGGTGGCCACGGGCCGCCGCTGGAAGGGGCAGAGCGGCGGGTAAGGAAAGACAGGTGGCATCGGGTGGTGCTCTGGAACAACAAGGGCTCGAACCTTGCTGACATCGCCGAGCGGTATTGTAAGGGCGACAAGGTCTACGTCGAAGGGTCCATCAGTATCGGAGCTGGCAGGACAAGGAGGGGCAGACTCGGTACACCACCGAGATCACCGCTCGCGAACTGATCCTGTTGTCCGGTCGTGGTGGTTCTGACGGCGAGTCCTTTTCCCCGGCCCGCGCGAGCGCTGCGGCTCCGGCGGCGGGCAAGAAGGAATCGTTCGATGATTTCCCGGAGGCGCTTGATGCCGAGGAAGACGACTTGCCGTTCTAAGCTGTTCGCGAGCCTGGTTCTGCTGGGCGCCGCGGCCGTTCCATTTTCGGCCGCGGTGTCCCAGGCAGCCGGCCGCCCGGCCGCGACCTACACGGTCCGGCCAGGCGATACTCTCTTCTCGATTGCCAGGCAGCTCCTGGGCGACCACCACCAGTGGAGCCGTATTTTCGAGCTGAACCGTGATGTGCTCGGCAATCCGAATCGAATCGAGCCGGGACAGGTGCTCCGCGTACCGCTCGATGGTGAGCGGGTCAGCCCTGCCGAGCCCGCCCCGGCCGTCGCGACGCCTCCGGCTCCGGAGGTCTCGTTGCCCACCCCGCAGCGCCCGGCACGCGGCGTGGTGACCTTCCCGAGTGAGCCAACTGAGGAGCAGCAGGACACGACCTTCCGGCGACGTCGGGCGGTCGACGCGACCTCGGCGCTTCGGACTTATCGGGACCAGCCGTACCGCGCCTTGCGGTCGGGTGAGTTCCATTCGGCCGGGTTCCTGACCGAAGACGCCTCGCTGCCATTTGGTGTGCTGCTTGGTACGGTCACTCCTCCCCAGATCAGCAACTTGAGCAACCGGACCTCGGCGACGCTCCACACGACGGTGGCGATTCGTGCCCCCGAAGGTGCGACCTACCGGGTTGGCGACTCGCTGCTCGTGGTCCAGCTCAATCCGGGGCCTGCCGGCTATGGTCAGATCGTCCTCCCGACGGGGATGATCCGCGTGACGGAGGTTACCGGCGCCCAGTTGATTGGGACAGTGGTCTCGGTTTATGGCCCGATTCGGAGCGAACAGCTGTTGCTGCCGGTCGAGCCCTTCACGGACGGAGGCACCAGCCGCGCGCTGCCGGTGGCCGACGGTGTGACCGGGACGGTTCTGGCCCGCCGGGAGCTGCGTGAGCTGGCACAGCCGCAGCAGTTTCTCTTCATCGATCGCGGCAGCCGGGACGGAGTGGCCCGGGGTGATCTCTTCGAGATTCGCCGTGCTCCGGAGGCGCGGGTTGCTGGCGGGGCAGGTACCATCGATGAGCTGATGGCCGTCGTTCAGGTCGTTCACGTCCGCGAGCGGTCCGCCACGGTCCGAATCGTGAACGTGATCTCACCCGATATCCCGCCGGGGACGCCGGTCAAGCAGGTCGGCAAGCTGCCGACCTGATCGCTCCACCAATCAGAGTCAAATTGAATCGCGCGGGGCCGTCCATAACGGCCCCGTTTGCTTTTATCTTGTTGTCTGTCAACGTCGATGGGCTTCGGGCGTCTCCCCTCGCCTGTGGCTCGGGACGGCTTCGGTTTACCGCAGGGTGCCGAGGCTTTGGCCTTCATTTCGAGGAGAGTGGATGCTTTTCGTCGTCCAAGGGTCCGATGTCGCTCCGGGTTCCGTGCGCGAGCTGCTTGCGATTGCGACGCCCATTACCGTGGCTGTGCTCGTCGTCATCGCGATCCTCTCGATCTACTCCTGGTTCGTGATGGGGGTCAAATGGTGGCAGTTCCGGAAGGTCCGCCGTCAGGCCGACCGGTTCTTCACGGCCATCGAGGGGGCGCCGAAGCTGCCTGATGCGTATCGAGTCGCGATGAAGCTCCCGCCCTCGCCCTTCAGCCGCCTGTTTCGCGAGGCCATGAACTTCTATGGTGAACTGGTGCCGGGGTTTACGCGAGAAGGACCTGCCGAGAAGGTGGGACTGACGCCGACCCAGCTCGACGTTTTCAAGATGATGCTGGCCAAGGAGGTCGGGGTCGAGCGGGACGTGGCGACCCGGAATGTCTCCTTCCTGGCCACGATTGGCACGGTGAGTCCCTTGCTCGGCCTGCTCGGCACGGTGCTCGGCGTGATGCACACCTTCGTGGGGCTTGGTTCGCAGGGAAGCGGCAACATGGCGGCGGTCGCTCCGGGTATTGCCGACGCCCTGATTGCCACGGCGGCCGGTATCGGCGCCGCGATTCCAGCGTTGATGGCGTACAACTTCTTTGCCAACAAGATCGCGCAGCTCGAATCGGAGCTCGAGGGCTTTGCCAACGGCCTGGTCGGCTGGATGGCTCGGGAAGGGTGGTTGTAGACGATGGCGGGTGGAATCAGTGGAGCCAGCCTCGGTCGCAAGCGCCTTGCGGTCAATACCGAGATCAACATGACGCCGCTGGTCGACGTGGCGCTCGTGCTGCTCATCATCTTCATCATTACGGCGCCGATCATGATGGGCGGGGTCGACGTCCAGTTGCCTCAGGCGTCGACGGCCCCGCTCGCGGCCAAAGACGGCGTCGTCATCACGGTCGATCGCGCCGGGCAGGTTTTCGTAGACGACATTCCGGTGTCGGCGGCCGAGCTGCAGGCCACCGTCCGGCGGCTGATGGATCAGCGCAATGCAACCGGGGTCTTTGTCCGGGGCGATCGCGCAACGCCGTAT
Source organism: Gemmatimonadales bacterium (assembly GCA_019637315.1). Lineage (NCBI taxonomy): Bacteria > Pseudomonadati > Gemmatimonadota > Gemmatimonadia > Gemmatimonadales > Gemmatimonadales bacterium. The sequence goes on along the minus strand of JAHBVU010000009.1, from coordinate 37,584 downwards.
GGCAACGTGGTCCGGGTGATTGCCGCGCTGCACGAGGCGGGGATTACCTCGGCGGGGCTGGTGACCGAAGCGGAAGATATCCGACGATGATCTTTCGGCGCGCGACCGCATCTCGGGAAGGCGTCCTGGCCGGGGTCGGGGGGACGCTTACCGTGCATGCGTTGCTGGTCGCGGTGCTGCTGCTTACGTCGCGCGGGACCAGTGGACCGTCGCCGATGATCTATTCGGTGAATCTCGTTGCCGCGCCGGCACCGACGACCTCCACGGCTCGAGTGGTACCGCCGTCGGTGCCGCCGCCACCTCCGGCGCCGCCCAAGGTGTCGCCGGCGCCGTCGCCGGTGCCACAGCGCACGCCGCAGCGAACACCGCCGCCGACCGTCGATCCGAAGGCCACGCCCGCCCCTCCGACGCGAACCCAGAATCAACCGGTTCCGGGGGCCACGCCAAGCACTGGCACCGACGTGGACAACGTCAGGGTGCAGGGCGCCACATTTCCGTATCCGGACTATCTGAACCGGATCGTCAACGAGGTGTTGCGCCGTTGGGCTCGACCGGTCGGGGCGGGGGCGCTCGAGGCGGAAATCAGCTTTACCGTAATGCGGGACGGCTCGGTCCGGGATATCCGGGTGATTCGGTCGTCACGCAACTACACCTTTGATCTGGAAGCGCAGGGGGCCGTCGAACAGGCGGCCGAGGACCGGGCGTTTGGTCCGCTGCCCGCCGGGTGGGGGTCGGACATCCTGCAGGTGGCGTTTTCCTTCACGCCGAGGAGGCGGTGATGCGGGGTTGGTTGCTACTGATGATGGCCACGCTTGGAGTGAACTCGCTCCGGGCTCAGGACACCGTGCGGGTACGCGGGGTGTACGATCCAGGGACGCGGGCGGGTCTCGTCGTCCTCCCTACGGTGCCTGCGCTGGACTCGATCAGGGCAATCATTGCTCGCGATCTCGACTACAGTGACCTGTTCGATGTGATCACATTGCCGGCGGTGGGGCCGGTGACGGAACAGGTGCTCGCGACGATCAACTACCCGTTGTATCGGTCGTTGAAGGCAGGGCTCGCAGTTGAGATCATAGGCTCGAGTGGAAATGTTACAGTTCGGATCCATGACCTCTCGACCGAGACGGTTCGGCACGAAATGACCCAGCCGCTCGACGCATCGGGTATCGGCGAAGCGCGCATGGCGGTCCACCGGGTTTCCGACGACATCGTCCAGGTTACCACGGGCAAGACCGGCATAGCCGCGACGCGGATCCTGTTCGTCAACAACGCGGACAGACGGATCTATCGAATCGATAGTGATGGCTACGGGCTCGCGCCGATGACCCCGGCCAATGTGCTCGCCATTTCGCCGGCCTGGTCACCGGACGGGAGTCGGTTTGCGTATACCCAGCTTGGCGGCGAGGGCCCGGGAACGCTGATCCTGCAGTCGACCTCGACTGGTACCCGGGTGGTGGTGCCGACGACGACCTCCGGCCAGAACATCACGCCGTCCTTCTCGGCGGATGGTCGCCGCCTGGTCTTCTCGAGGATGACCGAGCAGGCTGCGAATCTCTACACGGTCAACGTGGCGGATCTCTGCTGCGCGGAACGAATTACGGCGGTTCGGTTTGCAGAAAACCTCTCGCCTGTCTATTCTCCCGACGGTCGGCGGGTCGCGTTCGTTTCCAATCGAGCCGGGTCGCCTCAGATATACGGCATGGCGTCGGATGGTACGAACCAGGAGCTGCTGGTTCCGTTCGACTACGGTTCTGGCGGAAGTTTTGCGCCGGACTGGTCTGCCGATGGGACGACGATCGTGTTCCATCGTGAGTTTCAGGGAGCTCCCCAGCTCATGACGTATCATCTGGGGAGTCGTCAGTTGAAGCAGCAGACGTCGTCTGGTCGGAACGAAGATCCGAGTTTCGCGCCTGATGGCCGTCATGTCGTCTTTATCTCCAACCGGACCGGGCGGGGGCAGCTTCATGTCCTCGATCTGGAAACGGCGCGGGTCCGGCAGATTATGACCCCAGGCGTTGCCCGGTTGCCGTCGTGGTCGCACTCGCTTGGTCGCGGGCGCTGACCAGTTTCACCATCACCACCACCATTTACTCCGAGGGTACACCTCATGCGAATTCGGACTTTCGCTCTGGCGCTCGGTGTCATTGTCCTGGCCTCCTGCAAGAAGAAGGAGCCCGAGGTCATTCCGACACCGACGCCACCGCCCGCGAGCCCGGCCCCGGCTCCAGCGCCACCACCGCCACCACCGGCTACCAACGGTGATGCGGCCGCTGCAGCCGAGCACGCGGAGGTGACGCGGCTGCTCCAGCAGGCGATCTACTTCGATCTCGATCAGTTCGAGATTCGTGCTCAGGATCGGCCGGTGCTCGATCAGAAGGCGGCGATTCTTCAGGCCAATCCGTCGCTGCGGATCCGGATTGCCGGACACGCCGACGAGCGCGGTTCTGACGAGTACAACATGGTGCTGGGCACTCGCCGCGCCACGGCGGCCAAGCGCTATCTCGAGACGCGCGGCATCGATGGCAGCCGGATCGAGATCATCTCCTACGGCGAGGAGCGGCCGGCAAACCCGGCCTCGAACGAGGCCGCCTGGGCCCAGAACCGTCGCGATGAGTTCGAAATCATCAGCGGTGGCGCCCGGCTGGTGAGACCGCGGTGATGAGACTGTTGCTGGTGGCCCTCGCGGCCGGCCTGACTGCGGGGTGCGCCACCAAAGGCTCAGTGCGCCAGGTCGAGACGCAGGTGCTGGTGCTCCGGTCAGAAACGGCGCGCCAGGATTCGGTGCGGGCTGCAGAACTGGCGCGCATCATTCGTCTCCAGCAACAGGCCATCGACTCGCTCAGCGCGTCGCGTCAGGCCCTCCGGGTGCTGGAAGCCAGGGTAGGCAGTGACCTGACCGACGTTCAACGTCAGTTGCTTCAGATTCAGGAGCTGTCGGGCCAGAGTCAGCGACAGTTGTCGGTGCTCAAGGCCCAGCTGGATGCGCGTGCTGAATTGCAGACGATGCCGCCGGCGGATTCTGCCCGTCCGACCGATCCGGCGGCTCCGCCGCCGGCGGCATCGGCCGAACAGATGTATGTCGGCGCGCTTCAGCAGTATCAGCGGGGAAGCCCCGGCGTTGCGCGCCGGGCCTTCCTCGAGTTCCTGCAGCAGTACCCGACCCATCCCAATGTGCCGGATGCTATGTATTGGGTGGCGGAGTCGTTCGAGGTCGAGTTGCCTGACACGGCCATCGCGCGGTTTCAGGAGCTTCATGCGAAGTTCCCGCAGTCTCGGCGCGCACCGACCGCGCTGTACAAGATTGGCTACGTGCTCGAGACAGTTAAGAAATCGCCGGCCCAGGCTCGGGCGGCGTACCAGCGGCTGGTGACCGAGTATCCTCGTTCGGAAGATGCCGACCTGGCCAGGGCGCGACTCGAGAGCCTCAAACCCTAGGTCCGGGTTGGTTGGATGGCGCGGTCCAGTGGAGAAATGCCGTTCCTCGACCATCTCGAGGAACTCCGATCGCGATTGCTCAAGGCGGTTGTCGCCCTGGTCGTCGCGATCGGTATAGGCATATGGCTGGTCGACCACTTCCAGATCGTCGATATCCTGCAGCAGCCGATTCTGCCGCTGCTCGAAGGCCGTCATCTCGTCATTCAGAGCCCCACCGAGCAGTTCATGATCCTGCTCAAGCTCGGCTTCATCGTCGGGCTGGTGCTGGCATCGCCGGTCATCATCTGGCAGATCTGGGCCTTCCTGTCGCCCGCGCTCTACGCTCGTGAGAAGAAGGCCATCGTTCCCGCCCTCTTCATCGGCGTGCTGCTGTTCATCACCGGCGCTACCCTGAGCTTCATCTATATCGTTCCCCAGGCCCTGCGCGTGCTGCTGGGCATGGGCCCCGGCACCTTCGAAATGCTGATCACCTGGCGATCCTACTTCGCCTTTGTGATGCAGGTCACGCTGGCGATGGGACTCTCGGCTGAGTTGCCGCTGCTGATCATCATGCTGGCGGTCATGGGGGTGGTCACGCCGCAGATGCTGGGTCGGTTTCGGCGCTTTGCCATCGTGCTGTCCTTTGCCGGCGGGGCCATCCTGTCGCCAGGTGGTGACGTCTTCTCGATGGTGCTGATGACCGCGCCGCTGATCGTGCTGTACGAAGTCGGCTACTTCGGCGCCTGGATCGTTCACAAACGGCGGACCCGGGCAGCCGCGGCCGCGGCGTCGGCCCTGCTGATCCTCTGGCTGCTCCTGCCAGCTCCGCTCGCGGCGCAGCAACCGCCGCCGCCCCCGCCGCGCCAGGCCCAGGATACCACCCGGCCGCAGGCTGCTGATTCGGCCAGCGCCAGGCGGCTGGGACTGCCGACCGCGCCAAAGCGCTCGTTTCCGGCTGCTGATTCGCTGCTGCTCGATCTCCAGGACCTGGAGGGGTACGAGATCACCCGGTATCGGGCGGACACGGCGCAGGTCAGCCCGCGCGACAAGGCCGTCCAACTGGGCGGCAACGCGATGACCGAGCGGACCGATGCCGTGCTCGAGGCCGACCGGATCTTCTATCGCGAGGGAGACTGCCGGTTCGAAGCGCAGGGCGAACCGCGTCTCTTTCAGCAGGGCACCGTGGTGGTAGGCCGGACGGTACTCTACAACACCTGTGTCGAGCGCGGACTGGTGCAGGACGGGCGCACCAGTTTTCCGCAACAGGGCGCCAACTGGATTGTCAGCGGCAATATCGCCATGGACTCGACTGCCAAGCGGGTCTTTGCCAGCGCGCGGGAAATTACCAGCTGCGATCTGCCCGATTCCCACTACCATTTCCGATCCAAGGAGCTTCGCTGGGTCGGCGGTGGGACCATGGTGGCGCGCCCGGCGGTGCTGTACATCCGGGACGTGCCGATTGCCTGGGTGCCTTTTCTCTTTCAGGACACCAAGCGCGGCCGCCGCTCCGGGATCCTGATTCCCGAACTCGGCTTCAACGACATCGTGCGTCCGAGTCGCAACTACAACCGCACGGTCAAGAATCTCGGCTACTACTGGGCAGCAAGCGAAAAGGTCGACGTCCTGGCCCGCTTCGACTGGTACTCGAATCGCTACATCGAGTTCGGGATGGAGGGGCAGTATCGCTGGATCGATCAGTTCATGCGGGGCGCCGTGAGCTTTTCACGCGCGCAGGAAATTGGCGGCTCGACCAATACGCGAGTGGTCTGGAACCATAACCAGACCTTCAACGTGACGACCAAGCTCAACGTCAGTCTCGACTACTCGACCAATTCGTCGATCATCCGGCGGAACTCGATCGATCCGCGGCTGACGACGCAGCAGATTCGCAGCTCGGCCAACCTGAATCGCCAGTTCAGCTGGGGCAACATGGCGGTCGGTGGCACCCGCACCCAGAATGTCACGGATGGCAGCGGTCGAATGACGGCTCCATCGCTGACGCTTTCACCCAAGCCGATCGACTTCGGCTCGGCGGTGACCTGGTCGCCCGACATCAACTTCACCAACGATCTTGCCTTCAAGCAGCCGTTGCCCTCGGTCCTGGTGCCTCGCGGTCCGGGCGGCATCGTCGATACGCTGGCAGTCACGGGCGGGAGCCGGCTCAGCCGTTTCAGCATGAACACGCCGCTTCGGATCAGCGGCTTTCAGTGGACCAACAGCGTCAGCCTGGTCGACGCCGATTCGACCGGCCTTCGCGAGGAGTTCGTCACCCTGCCGAATGAAAGCACCGAAGATCCGACGGATTCAGTCACGATCCGGCGCGTCCGCTCGGGCGGCTATGGCAGCGAGTTCGACTGGAATACCGGCATCAACCTGCCCATTCTCTTCCGGACCTCCTGGAAGATCACGCCCTCGGTGGGCATCACCAACACGACGGCGCAGGCGCCGTTTGCGGTGCGTAACTCACGCACCGGCGGAGAGTACATCCGGCAAGGCAAGCGCTTTCAGTTCGGGTTGTCCGCCGCGCCGACGTTTTACGGCTTCTTTCCGGGAGTCGGACCGCTGGATCGGATCCGCCACACGGTGTCGCCGTCGATCAGCTACAGCTACAGCCCGGCCGCCGAGATTCCGATCGAGTTTGCGCGGGCCATTACGCCGGTCGGGCAGCCGCTGGTGCTGCGCAGTATTCCGACCCAGTCGATCAGTCTGACGCTGAATCAGAACTTCGAGGGCAAGACCAAACGGCCCGCAGGCGACACGACCGATGCGCGGGTCCGCAAGATACGCTTGCTGAGCATCAGTACCAGCGGCCTTGCCTACGACCTCGAGAAAGCCAAGCTGCCGGGCCGGACCGGGTGGTCGTCGCCCACGCTGAGCAATTCGATTCTGAGCGACCTGGTGCCGGGCCTCAATCTGTCGATGACGCATGATCTCTTTGCCGGCGCGTTCGATCCTGCGACGGGGCGGGTCGGGGCCTTCGACAGCAGCACCGCGCGTTTCAGTCCCTATCTGTCGGGTGTGACGGCCAGCTTTTCGCTGACCGAAGGCACCTTCCGGTCGATCGGTCGCTTGCTGGGCCTGGTCTCGGACGACGACGATCCGCCGACTCGGCAGGGGCAACCGACCGTGCCGGGAGCGCCAACGGCACCCGGCCAGCTTGGTCAGCAGCAGTTCGGGATGATGGATGACATGCGGCGTGGCACCGCCTTCACCAGCAACCAGAACTTCGTTCGGGGTCAGCGCGGCTTCAACTCCAGCGTCAACTACACTTTGAGCCGAACCAGGCCCATTCCAGGGGTGGCGCAGCCGCCGAGCCGGAGCAACCTGTCGCTCAACACGAGTTTTGCGCCGACCCAGTTCTGGCAGGTCAGCTGGAACACCCAGTACGACGTTACCAATCGGACCTTCGAGGCCCAGCAGGTCAATCTCACCCGCGATCTCCACGATTGGCGGGCCACCTTCTCGTTCCTCCGGTCACCCAACGGCAACTTCTCCTTTTCGTTCCTGATTACCCTGATCGACCTGCCGGACCTCAAGTTCGACTACCGCCAAAGCTCGATTCAGCCCTGAGCGAGGGGCAGGGCGGAGGCTGGCTGGTGGTCAAGTCCGGCCGGTCCGATGCCGATCGTGATGGTGATTGGCGGTCGTTCCGGAGGGGCCCTGCCGGCGGCGGCTTGCCCTTGTCCTTCCCGGTGGCCTATCTTAAGCGCTGGCAAGGTGTTGCTTCGCTTGGTGCCCCTCACCCGCGAGCCGGATGAATCTCGACAAGCTCAAAGAATCCGCGCGGAAGTACGAGCAGAACGGCCAGTGGCGCCAAGCCATTGACGTTTACAAGAAGGCGCTGCGCGAGTTTGAGGAGTCCGGCGAGGGCGTCCTGGACCCCTCGTTGTACAATCGCATTGGCGATCTCGAGATGCGCGTCAATGACACCAGTGCCGCGATCCGCGCCTACGAACAGGCCGCCGATCTTTACACCGAGCAGGGCTTCTTCAACAACGCCATTGCTCTCTGCAGCAAGATTCTCCGCGTCAATCCGGGCCGAACCGCCACCTATCTTCGCCTGGCGCAGCTCAACGCCCGCAAGAACTTCGTCGGCGATGCGCGGAAGAATCTGACGGAGTACATCGAACGGATGACCGCGCTGCACCACCCGGGAGAAGCGGTGGCGGCCGTCAGGATCTTCATCGCGCAGTGTGCCGAGAACCCGGAAATCCGTTCGATGCTGGTGGAACTGCTGCGCGGCGGATCATTCGATCCGTCGATGCGCGAGCCGTTCGATCAGATGGTCCAGGAGTTGGAACAGCAGGATGCGCCCGAGGAGGAAGAGGCCGGAGGCGAGGTTTCGGTCGACAGCGACGCGGCCCGCCGGATCGACGCTGCGTCCGGGCTTGTCTTTCTCGACTTGGACGGTGGTCAGGGGCGCGAGTCAGCTTACGTCAATCCCGTCGAGGGACTCGAAGTCATCCACAACGATTCGGAGCCTGAGGAGCCGTGGCGGCAGGATACGGGGCGGGTGGAGGGTTTCGAGTATACCGGGCTCGATCCGGTCGACACCGAGATCGGAGCAACCGTCGAGTTCGTGACCGAGTCCGCCTTCGACATCGCTGAGACCCTCGAGCTCGGCGAGGAGGACCCCGACCCGCTCGACATCGATTCGTATCCGAGTGTCGAACTCGACGAGGCGCTGGCCGCCGTCGGCGGAGACTCCGAGATCGAGTCCCTCGACGAAATTGCGCTGACGCCGACTGCCGGGCTCGAGGTCCTCGATCCCATCGACTTGGAAACGACCCCCGATATCGAGCTGCCACTCGACGAGGCGCAGGGTTTCGTGCTCGAGGGCGAGGTGGCGGTCGATGCCGATGGCTCTCCAGAGACGCCTGCGGATCTGGTCTTCCTGTCCGAAGATGATAGCGTAAGTACCCCAGGTGCGCAGGCGCCGGGTGGCGGTGAGGCTGAGCTGATCGATGGCGGCCTGGCTGCGGCAGAGGCCGAACCGGAGTCTGCGGACCTGGCGCGCTACGCCGAGGACCGGGCGCGTGTGCTGCTGTCCGCCGGCGACCGTGTGGCGGGAATTGCCGGGCTGGAGGAGGCCCTGCGTCAATACGAGGGTTCGGGCCGGCTGGCCGAGGCGCTGCAGCTTGCCGATGAGCTGATTCGCTACGAGCCGGATGCGATTTACCGCTACCAGAAGCGGGTCGAGATTGCCTACCGGGCCGGCGACCGGGGTGCCATGCTCGACTCCTACCTCGGCCTGGCCGATGCCTTGGCCCGAAGCGGGGGGGTCGAGCACGCGATGACCGTCTATCGTCGAGTGCTCGAACACGACCCCGACAATCGGGCCGCTCGGAGCGCACTGATCCGTCTCGAGGCCGCGCTGGCGCCGCCGCCTCCTCCGCCCCCGCCAGCGCCCTCGTTCGTCGACCTGGGCAGCCTGATCCTCGATGAGCCAGCGGTCCGGGATACCCGGATGCGGGTCGACCAGGGCGCTCCGATCGAGAATGAGGACGAGGCTTTTCACGAGGCACTGACCCAGTTCAAGCGCGGCATCGAGGAAAACATCGACGCCGAGGATTTCCAGGCCCACTACGACCTCGGCATTGCCTTCAAGGAAATGGGTCTGCTCGACGAAGCGATTGCACAGTTTCAGAAGGCCCTGCGTTCGCCCGACGGCCGCCTCAAGACCTCGGAACAGTTGGGAATTGCCTTCTACGACAAATCGCGCTTTGCCATCGCTGAAGCCGTGCTGCGCAGAGCCATCGAAAGCCTGCCGGGCGGGGACGAAGAGAAGATCGGCTCGATCTACTGGCTTGCCCGTGCGCTCGAAGCGCAGCGGCGCTACGAAGAAGCGCTCCGATACTATGAACGGGCCCTGGCCGTCGATATCCGCTTCCTGGATGTCGGCGATCGGGTCCACCGCCTGACCTCGGGCGCCTCATGACGACTTACGATACGACCCCCGTTTCGCTGGCCGACCTCCAGGCCGGGATCGAAGAACCGCTCGCGCTGGTGCGAGAGCAGATTCGCCAGACGATTGCCGCGGATTTCGCCCTGATTGCCGATGTCAATTCGCACTTGCTGCGGATGCAGGGCAAGATGTTTCGGCCGACCTTGCTGCTGCTCGTCAATCGTGCCTCCGGTGCGCCCGATGAACGGGCGGTTCGGCTGGCCGCAGTGCTCGAGCTGACCCACCTCGCCACCCTGATTCACGACGACTCGGTCGATCACTCGGTGCTCCGGCGCGGGATGCCGACGATCAACTCGATCTTCAGTCATCAGGTCTCCGTCATCATGGGAGATTACCTCTACTCCCGTGCCATGATCGAATTGGTCAACCTGGGCGATCTCAAGCCGCTCGAGGTGATGAGTCGGGTCACCAACGAGATGACCATTGGCGAGATGCGCCAGCTGCTGGCGCACGATCCGCTGACCTTCAGCGAGGAAGATTACGACCTCCTGATTCGCGCCAAGACGGCCTCGCTGATTTCGGGCGCGTGCGAGTGCGGGGCGCTTCGGGCCTCCTCGGAGGTGCGATCCGCCATGGCGCGGTTCGGTAACGCTCTCGGCATGGCCTTCCAGATCATCGACGACGTGATCGACGTCACGGAGGTCGAGTCGGTCACCGGCAAGCCGACAGGGCACGACCTTCGGGAGCACAAAGTCACCTTGCCACTGATCTATGCCCTGCCACGCCTTTCCCCCGAGCAGCGCCGCGACGTCAACGCGCTGATGGCCACGCCCGAGCCTACCGGGGAGCAGGTCTCGGTCGTGGTGGCGCATATCGCGGCAGCCGGGGGCATCGACTACGCCCGGGCCCGGGCTCAGGCGCTTGCGGCTGACGCGCTCCGGGAGCTCGATTCACTGCCGTCGGGTGCTGATCGCGACCGGCTGGAAGCCGCTGTGGCCTTTGTGACCGAGCGTCGGAGGTAGTCATGGCAGGTGCACGTGGCCCCCGCCGGCCCAGATTCTACGCCGCCGTGCTTGCGACGGGGTTCCTGCTGGGTGGATTTCTGCAGGGCTTTCTGTCGAAGTTCCTGCCCGACAGCCCCGCTAAGGATGTCTTTACCAGCGCCTGGCGGGGCGAATTTGGGCCTGTCAAAGTCGATCTCATGGTGATAGACTTTACTCTGGGACCGCTTGGCGTCGAGGTATCCGTGCTGAGCTTGTTTGGGGTCCTGATCGCGTACTTGATCGCGAGATCGCTCTTTTAGCAGGAGCCGTGGTATGATCGGGAATCTGGGGTTTGGCGAGATTCTGGTACTCGCCGTCATCGTACTGCTGGTGTTTGGCGCCAAGCGCCTTCCGGAAATCGGCCAGTCACTCGGCAAGGGTATTCGGGAGTTCAAGAAGAGCTTCTCGGAAATTGGCGACAACGTCACCAGCGGCCTGAACGAACCGCCATCGTCCAACGCGCGTCAGATCGATGCGGCCACGCAGTCCCAGGCGCCCACCTCGAGCGAACCGAAGCGGTTGTCGCAGTAACGCTTTCGATCGGTTTGCGGGGAGGCAGGCAAACGAACAGGGCGACCATCGCTGGTCGCCCTGTTGTGTTTGCAGGCCGTTTCCGTCCGACTACTGGATGGTCGGGAGCGCAGCAGTCGCGGCCGCCTGCTGGGCAGGAGTACGGTAGACCTCGCTGCGGCGGTCGACGATCTTGGCCGAAGCCCGCAAGGTGGCGAGGTAGGCCTGCACCCGGCTGCGCTGGGCCGACTGGAGGGCCTGTTGACGGATCACGGCCAGGTTGGACACGAAGTCTGCCGAGTCGGCCGGAAGCCGCTCGAGACCCTCGAGCAGGTAGACGGCGAAGTCGCCCGAGGCCGAATCGGCCTGGGTCGGACGGCTCAGCTGCCCCGGCTTGAGAGCGAACGCGGTACCGATCAGGCTCGGCGACCCGATCGGCGCCGTGAGCCGCGCAAAGGGTCCCAACTCCTGATACTGCAGCCCGAGCGTCGCGGCTGCGGCGCTCAGCTTGGCGCCACCGGCCACCTGCTGTGACAGCCGTTCGGCCATCTGTTTGGCCTCGGCCACCTGACGGCTCGTCCGCACCGCAGCATCGACCTCGGCGCGCACCGCGGCCAAGGGGGGCAGCCCCTCGCGGCGGAGGCTGTCGAGACGGAACAGGAAGAAGGCAGAGGGCGCCTCGATGACCTGGCTGTGCTCGCCGGGCTTGGCCTGGAAAGCCCAGACGCCGGCGTCAGGGACCTGGCCAGCCTCGGGGACCACCACACGGGCGCCCTCGGCAACCGGACCCGTCTGTCCCACGGTCAGCTTGAGCGCCGCCGCGGCCGTATCGAGTGCGGTAAACTCGAACTGCTCGGCCGCGAGGTTCTCGAGTGAATCGGCCACCGCGTCGAGCTGATCACGGTGGTCGCCGACGATTTCAACCGGGACCAGAATATGGCGCGCTTTGAAGGTGTCGCCGGAGCGGCTCTCGACTCGAATGATGTGGTAGCCGAAGGGACTCAAGACCGGCTCTGACAGGGTATTGAGCGGCAGAGTCATGGCGGCATTGCCAAACTCAGGCACCACCGAGTTCCGGTTCATTTCGCCCAGATCGCCGCCGCGGCGAGCGCTCACGCTGTCGGCCGACTCGCGTGCGGCGACCTCGTCGAAGCTGGTGCCACCAGCAATCTCGGTGCGCACGGATCGGGCCCTGGCCAGGGCCGCCGCGCTATCGGCTGCGTTTGGCACGCGGGGCACATACAGGTAGCTCAGGAACGCGGCCTTGGAACGCCGAAACTGTTCCTTGTGCGCGTTGTAGTACTCGGTGGCCTCGGCGTCCGAAATCGGCGTGGCCGGCGCGGCGACCGCACTGCCCGGGTCGATCCGGACCAGGCCGATGCGAACCCGTTCACGCTCGTCCCGGTAGCGCTCCCAGAGCGCGGCATCCGAGACAAAGACGTCGGCGACTACCGACCGGAACAGCTTGGCCTGCAGCAACTGCTCCCGATACTGTGCTTCCAGGACGGGGATGTACTGCTGACCCTCGGCAGAGGCGAGCCAGCGCTGGTACTTCTCCAGATCGAACTGGCCGTTGGTCTGGAAGGTCGGGACCTGCTGTAGATCGGGCAGCGGGAGATTGCGGATCGCGTCGACGATTTCCGCGTCAGACACCCGCAGCCCCCGCTTCTCGTATTCTCGCCGGAGCAGAATGCTCTGGACCGTCTGATCCCAGACCTGATCGCGGACGTTGTGCATCTGATCGAGGCCCAGGGTAATGCCACGCTGCTGGTATTCTGCGCTGGCATTCTGAACCTGCTGATCGAACACACGGATGTCGATGGACTCTCCATTCACCTTGCCGACGGAGCGGGAGGCGAAAATGCTCCCGGTACCGCTGCCGAGCCCGCTCAAATCCCACACGAGCCAGATGAAGAAGGTGATGGCCACGACGATCATGACCGGCTTTGCCGCATTTCTGAACGCTTGCATCATACGCGGGCGATACGCTCCGAGAGACCAGTCTAGGGGAAGGGGAGAAACGTAACGGGGGAACGGGGCTTGCTCAAGCGACAGCAGGGGGCAGCCGATTGACAGGGCCGCTTTCCGGTTGGTAATCTTAGCCCAAATGCCACAACAACTTAGCGCGTAGGTCATTCCATGGCGCCGTCCCGCGAAATCGAGAAACTGCAGCGCCGGTGGCAAGAAAACCCCCTGGGGCTCACCTTCGCCCCCCTGGCGGAGGCGTATCGCAAGGAGGGGATGTACGAGGATGCGCTGGAGCTGCTCAGCATCGGGCTGGCTCAGCATCCCAACTATGTGCCCGCGCACATCGTGCGTGGTCGGTGCTATGTCGACAGCGGGCTCGACACGGCAGCGGAAGAGGCCTTTCAGCGCGTTACCGAGTTAGACGCCGAAAACGTCATTGCATTGAAGGGGCTCGCCGACCTGGCGGAGAAGGGCGGGCGGATCGACGACGCGATCGGCCGGCTGGAACGCTTGCTGGATTTTGATCGGAGCAACGATGACGCCCGTACCCAGGTCGAGCGCCTGCGCGCCGCCCGGGTGCCCGCAGTCGAAGCCGAGCCGGAGGCGACCGTGGCTGACTCCGCCGCTGCTGAGGGGCCCGGCGCTGAATCCGCCGCCGAGGCGCCCGACGCCGCTGCCCTGGCTGAGGCGGCGACTTCAAGCGAGGCCGAGGCTACGCCAGCTCCGGACGAGGCTCCGGCCGCAGCGGAGCCGCCAGTCGACGAGGTGCGCGCGGCGGTGGTCGATCTCAGTGCCGCCGAGGTCGAAGTCATTACCTACCGGCCGGTCGAATTGGTGGCCGCGTCCGAGTCGGAGTATCAGCTCGCCGACGATGCGGCGTCTCTCACGGCTTCCGCGGCAGAGCCCGCTGCTGCGGAGCAGGCAGCTGCGCAGGACGCCGATCCCGTCAGCCACCCGCTCGAGCTGGTCGAGCCCCTGACGGGCCCGGTCGAGGCGCCGATCGATGCCGGTGCAAGGGGCGCCGATCGAGCTGCGGTTTCGGCTGCCCAGCCCGAGCCGGCTGAGTTTGCGGTGCCAACGGCCGTCGACCCGCCGGCCTTCGTCCCGTCACCTGTGGCCGAGGCTGTCGCGGCGGCCGAGGTGCCCCAGGTGGTCGAGGTGACTGGCGACGCGGCGACGGTCGAGGCCCCCGCCGTGGCTGAGCTGGCAGTGCCGGCCCCGTCAGAGCCCGACGCGTCGTTGGTGGCGCCGGAGGTACCCGAGGAGGTCGCGGCTGCCGCAGCGGGCTCGGCGATCGACACCGCTGAGATCGAAGTTGCGGAGGCCGAGGTTGCGCGCTCAGTCGAGGCAGAGCGGGAGAGCGCCCCCGCCGCCCGGCAGCTCGAAGCGTCGGACGCGGCGTCGGACGACATTGTTGCCGCAGCTGGCGACGAGCCGCCGACCCCGGAAGCCGACGAGACCGCCTTCGATGTCGAGGCGCTCGACCCGGAACGCGACGACGCCGAAGCCGTTGCGGGCGTCGAGGCGGAGCCTGACCTGGTCGTGACCGAAACAATGGCTGAGCTGTTCCTGCGTCAGGGCCACCGTACCCTGGCGCTGGCCGTGTATACCCAGCTTTCCGAACGTGACCCGGACAACCCGCGGATTCGTGGTGCGATCGAGCAGTTGCACGCCGAGTTGCGCCCCGGGTCGAGCGTCGGGATCCCGGCCTACGCGGCGGTGCTGACAGGTGGGCAGTCGGTGCGCGCCTTCTTCGAGCACCTCTTGGCGGCCACACGCCCGGTTGCTCCGGAGCATCAGGCGACCGGGTTGTCACTCGGGGCCGTGTTCGGTGAGGAGCGTGCTGCCCCCACCGCTGCCGCGCCGGCGGAGGATCGTGGCCCCAGCTACGATGAGTTCTTTGCAGAGGAGCAGCCGGCTGCCGAGTTGCCCAAGCGGCCCGACCATGAAGGAGCGGCGGTCGACGCGGCCTCGGAGGATCTCGAACATTTCACCTCCTGGCTCAAGGGGCTCAAGCGCTAGATGCGGGTCACCGTCCTCAACGGCCCGAACCTCAATCTGCTGGGCCAGCGGGAACCTGCGGTCTACGGGCGGGCTACCTTGGCCGAGCTGGAGTCGCTGGTTCGAGTGGAGGCAGGGCAGCTCGGCATCGAGTTGCAGTGGCAGCAGAGCAATCATGAAGGGGCCCTGGTCGATGCGATTCAGGCGCTCCCAGGAGCAGCGGACGGTCTGATTCTGAATGCCGGGGCCTACACCCACACCAGTCTGGCCATTCGGGATGCGCTGCTGGCGGTTCGGGTGCCCTTTGTCGAAGTCCATCTTTCCAATGTCTTTGCGCGGGAAGTCGAGCGGCACCGGTCGCTGATGGCCGACCTGGCCATCGGTGTCATTGCCGGCTTCGGGCCGCAGAGCTATCTCCTTGGTTTGCGGGCGCTCCACGCCCGGGCTGGCACCGGCTCAGCCCTGTGATCGATCGGTATGCCGATCGTCGGGCCCGGCTTGCCGCTGCAGCGCTGGCGGAGGGACTCGATGGCCTGATCGTCGCGGGCGCCTCCAATCTCCGGTACCTGACCGGTTTTACCGGGAGCGCCGGGCATCTGGTCGTGACTGCCGGCGGTACCACGCTCCTGACCGACTTCCGCTATGCGGTCCAGGGGCCGGCGGAGGTCGGGCCGGGCGTGACCGTCCGAATCGAACGAGCCAGCCTCTGGAAGGGCCTTCGGGGGCTGGTCGGAGGCAGCGGGCTTCGACGGGTCGGGATCGACCGCCATCGGGTCACCCTGGCCGATCTGGACGAGCTGCAGCAGCTCGAGGGCGTGGAGCTGGTGCCTGGCGCGGGGCGGGTCGAGGCGCTGCGCATGGTCAAGGACGCGGACGAAACGGCCCGGATCCGTGAGGCCGCCCGGCTTGCCTCAGAGGCGCTCGCGGCCGTGATCGGCGGGATTCGTCCAGGGCGCCGCGAAATCGACGTGGCCGCTGAGCTCGAGGCCGCGCTGCGGGTGCGGGGGAGCGAATGGCACCCGTTTCATACCATCGTCGCCTCGGGGCCCCGGAGTGCGTTACCGCACGCCCAGTCGACCAGCCGGGTCATCGGCGCCGGCGACCTGCTGGTCGTCGACTTCGGGGCCCAGCTCGATGGCTACTGCTCGGACATTACCCGGACGTTCGTGGTGGGCGCCGCTGCCGATGGGCGGCAGCGCGAGGTGTACAGTATCGTTGAGCAGGCCCAGCATCGGGCCAGGCGCTTGATGCGCGCCGGAATGACCGGTCGGGAAATCGACGCCCTGGCGCGGGACCCCATCACGACGGCGGGTATGGGCGAGGCGTTCGGGCATTCGCTGGGGCATGGGGTCGGACTCGAGGTCCATGAGGAGCCCCGACTGGCAAAGACCAGCGAAACCGTGATACCCCCGGGCGCGGTGGTGACAGTCGAACCGGGAGTCTATTTTGAGGGTTGGGGCGGCGTCCGGATCGAGGACGATGTCGCCGTGACGGCCGGGGGGGCGGAATGCCTCTCTGATGGTCGGACCGAACTGATTGAGCTTACCTAACTTACGCACTCACGCCGTCGGAATTGACGAGATGAATCCCGAAAAAATCAAAGCGCTGGCCGAGGTCATCGACAAAGTGCCGGGAGCCAAGGCGATCGACATGAAGGACGTCCGTCGTCTGGTGGAACTGCTTCGCGATTCGCCCGAAATCGGCTCGATCGAGCTCAAGGGCTGGTTCGGGACGGGCGTGATCGTGACCCGGACCTCCAGCGCGGTGGCGGCGGCAGTGACGCACTATCAGGCGCCGGCGCCGGCGGCGGCCGCAAATCCGGCCCCCGCAGCCCCTGCGGCTCCGGCTGCGGAGCCGCCCAAACCGGCGGTGGCGCTCAAGGAGATCAAGTCGCCGATGGTGGGCACTTTTTATGCGTCCCCGGAGCCGGGCGCCGAGGCGTACGTCAAAGTCGGCGCACGGGTGACCCCGGGACGCACGGTCTGCATCATCGAGGCGATGAAGATCATGAACGAGATCGAAGCCGAGTTCGGTGGCGTGATCAAGGAAGTCTGTGTCGAGGATTCGCAGCCGGTCGAGTTCGGCCAGGTCCTCTTCCGAGTCGACCCCAATGGCTGAACCGTTAGGCGGTGAGATCAGCGGCCCGCCACCGTTCAACTTCAAGCAGGCTATCGCGCAGATGGTGCAGCGGCAGGCGTCAGACCTGCTGCTCAAAGTAGGGCGTCCGCCGACCGTGCGTGTCAACGGCGATTTGCAGGCGCTTCCGATGCAACCGATCCGCCCCGAAGAACTGAAGCACCTGGCCGAGCAGATCATGACGCCGCGGCAAGTCAAAGAGTTTGCCGAGAAGAAGGAAGCGGACTTTGCCATCGGCGTGCCCGGGGTCGGTCGCTTCCGAACCAACATCTATCAGCAGCGCGGTACCCTCGCGTTTGCGCTCCGGGCCATCCCGTACGAAGTGCGCACCTTGAAGGAGCTGATGCTGCCCGAGGTGCTCGAGCAGGTCTCGCTCAAGCCGCGTGGCGTGGTGCTGGTGACGGGGATTACCGGGTCCGGGAAATCGACCGCGCTTGCCGCGATGATCCATCACATCAACCGGAACCGCCGCGTCAACGTCATCACGGTCGAGGATCCGATCGAGTTCCTCCACCGCGACCAGATGTCCAACATCTCGCAGCGCGAGGTGGGCAGCGACACGCTCTCGTTCGGGGCTGCGCTCCGCCATGTGCTGCGGCAGGATCCGGATGTGATTCTGATCGGCGAAATCCGAGACCAGGAAACGCTCGACACGGCGCTCAAAGCCGCCGACACCGGGCACCTGGTCTTCTCGACCCTGCACACCACGGACGCGACCCAGTCGATCAGCCGGATTCTGTCGTTCTACCCGCCGCACCAGCAGCAGGAAATCCGTTCCTTGCTGTCGACGGCGCTGGCCGCGATCGTCTGCCTCCGCCTGGTACCCCGCGCCGACGGACGCGGCAGGGTGCCAGCGGCCGAGGTGCTGATCAATACGGCGGCGGTGGCGGAGAACATTCGCAGTCTCGAAAAGTCGCTCAACATTCCCGATCTGATTGCGGACGGTTCGATCAGCTACGGGATGCAGTCGTTTGACCAATCCCTGATGATGTGGTACAAGAAGGGGATGATCACCTACGAGAGCGCCCTGTTCTATTCCAGTAACCCCAGTGAGTTCGCGTTGCGTGCCGCCGGTGTGACGGCGGCTTCCGATCGGACCTTTGCGGAGATCGCCTCGGCGCAGGACGAGCCGGTCGATCTCACGCGCGACGTGACGCCGACCTAAACGGCCGACGCGCGCGACACCCGGCACGGGCTCTGCTCCCGCTCGGCGCTCCGGTGCCGTTCGGGGCGTCCGCGTGCCGTCAACCAGAACGGTTTGATGCTCAACTCGCATGTTCAATAAAGTCCTCATTGCCAATCGGGGCGAGATTGCCCTTCGGGTCATCCGCGCCTGTCGCGAACTCGGCATCCATACCGTGGCCGTCTTCAGCGAGGCCGATCGGGAATCGCTGCATGTCCGCTTTGCCGATGACGATGTCTGCATCGGGCCGGCGCCGAGCCGCCAGTCGTATCTCAACATCCCGCGGCTGATCGCGGCGGCGGAGATTACCGGCGCGGATGCGCTGCACCCGGGCTACGGCTTCCTGGCCGAGAACGCCGAGTTTGCCGAGATCTGCAAGGCGTCCAACATCACCTTCATCGGACCGACCGGCCAGCAGATTCGCCAGATGGGCGACAAAGCCTCGGCGCGGCGCCTTGCCAAGGAGGCCGGGGTGCCGACGGTGCCGGGGTCGCCCGGGATCCTGGCCGATGCGGAGGAAGCGCTGGCTGTGGCCGAGGAAATCGGCTTTCCGGTGATCATCAAGGCCACGGCAGGCGGCGGCGGCAAGGGCATGCGCATCGCGGCGGATGCGGAGCAGTTCGCCCAGCTCTTCAATCTGGCGCAGAACGAAGCGCTCTCCGCGTTTGGTAACGGCGACGTCTATGTCGAGAAGTACCTGGAACATCCCCGTCACGTCGAAATCCAGGTCATGGGCGACACCCACGGCCGGGTGGTGCACCTCGGCGAGCGCGATTGCTCGGTGCAGCGGCGCCACCAGAAGCTGATCGAGGAGAGCCCCAGTCCTGCCCTGACGGCCGAGTTGCGGGAGCGGATGGGCGCGGCGGCGGTGGCGCTGGCCGAGGCCATCGGGTACGTCGGTGCCGGAACGATCGAGTTTCTGCTCGATTCGGACGGCAGCTTCTACTTCATGGAAATGAACACCCGAATTCAGGTCGAGCACCCGGTGACCGAAATGGTGACCGGGTTCGATCTCGTCAAAGAGCAGATCCGAGCCGCCGCCGGCGAACCGCTGACCTTTCCGGTCGATCTGCGTGGCTTGCGTGGACACGCCATCGAGTGCCGCGTCAACGCGGAGGATCCCTATCGCAACTTCCAGCCCTCGCCCGGGCTGATTACGGCGTATCATCCCCCGGGTGGCCCCGGCGTGCGGGTCGACACTCACGTCTATGCCGGCTACCGGGTGCCACCGCACTACGACTCGCTGCTGGCCAAGGTGATCGTGCACGGGCGGGATCGCGCTGAGGCGCTGGCCCGGATGGGGCAGGCGCTGGACAGCTTCATCCTCGAGGGCGTCACGACGACCATTCCGTTCCTGGCGCGCGTGATTCGCCACCCGGATTTCGTCGCGGGCAAGATCGACACTCGATTCCTCGAACGCGAAAAGCACCTGCTCAGGCCCGACGCATGAGGATCGATGTCGCATTTTCACCCGCGGGCCTCTCGAAAGACGAGGTCGCGGGGCGGGGGGTATTCGTCATCGATGTCCTCAGGGCCACGACGACGATGTGCGCCGCGCTCCACCACGGCGCCCGGAGTATCGTGCCCGTTGCCGCCATTGCCGATGCGATGGCCATGGCGCAGACGCTTGGTCCGGACATCGTGCTGATCGGCGAGCGGCATGGCCGTCCCATCGAGGGCTTTGCGCTCGGCAACAGTCCGCTCGAAATGACCGAGGAGAGAGTGCGCGGCAAGACGCTGGTGATGACGACGACCAACGGAACGGGAGCACTGCTGGCAGCTGCGGGCGCCGCCCAGGTCTTCGTTGCGGCCGCGGTCAATCTGTCGGTGGCCACCGCCCGGATGCGCCAGCTGGTGGCCGACGGCAGCTCGGTACTGGTCCTCTGCGCAGGCCGGGATGGCCGCTTCGGCATCGACGATGCCTATACGGCAGGACGGCTGATCGCGCCGATCGTCGGTGAGCGGCGCCGCCTGGAAGGGCTCAACGACGCGGCCATCGCGGCGCTCGACCTGGTCCGGCGCTACGGCAGCCGCTGGGAACGGCCCTTTGCCCGATCCGCCGCCGGCCGGCACCTGGTCTCGATCGACATGGCCGCGGATGTCGCCGAGGCGGCGCTGCCCGATCGCTACCCCGTACTGCCGGTCTTTCACGACCGGCGAGTCCAACTGAGCGGCACGTGATGACTCCCGAAGCCCGCCGACAGCTCGGCGCCATTGCGGCGCTCGTGGTCGGGGTCTTCATCGGCCTTTGCCTGCTGCCCTTCGTGCCGACCGGAGCGTTAGGCAATACCCTCGGTACGCTGCTCTGGCGCACCCTGGGTATCGGTGCTGTTGGTCTGCCGCTCCTGGGCGGGATGCTGGCCCTGGCCGGCTTCGATCGCCTGCCGCGCCTCGATATGAAGCGGACCGCGATCCTGGTGGGCGGTCTGGCGGTAATCGTCCCGTTCACGGTCGGTGTACTGGCCGGGGTGACCCCGATGTCGTTCGACCCTCGGCTCGAGGAGTGGAGCGCTTCGGCCCGGGCGAGCGGGATGGTGCCTGGGATTGCCGCCTACGCGGTCACCGGGCTGATTGCCAAGCCCGGCGGGCTGCTGCTCGCGTTTCTTGCCGTCTCGGCGCTGACCATCTTTACCATCGCGTGGCACCCGCTCCGACGGTTCGAGAAGGCACCGGTCGTGGCCGAGCCGGTTGCGGTCAAGGCGGCGGTCGTCCGGCGGCCGCCGAAGTCGATGCTGCCGGCGTCGGACGATGACGACGATGAGGACGAGAACGACGAGACGGCGGGATCGAAGCCGGCTGTGCCGGTCGCGGCCAAGTCGGCCAAGTTGCTAGCTGCGAAGGCGGGGAAGCCGGCCAAACCTGCCAAGCCGGCCAAGAGTGAGCCGGCTCCGTTGCCCACCGGTGACGAGAACGAGCTGCCGCCGGTGGACCTGCTGAATGAACCGGTCCAGGGCGATGTCGTCGCCGATCAGGCAGAGCTCGACCGGCTCGGTCAATCGCTGCTCGAGACGCTCCGCACCTTCAAGGTGGACGGAAGTATCGAGGGTTACACCAGCGGACCGGTGGTGACCCAGTTCGAGGTCAAGCCGGCGCCGGGCGTCAAGGCGGGTCGGATCATTGGCCTGGCAGACGACCTGGCGATTGCGATGCGGGCCTCGAGCGTCCGGGTTGCGCCCATCCCTGGCAGGGGCGCAGTGGGCGTCGAAGTGCCGAACCCGAAGGCGAAGATGGTCACCCTCCGGGAAATGCTGGAAACGCCGGAGTGGGAAAAGTCCAAAGCGATTCTGCCGATTGCGCTCGGCCTCGACCTCGAGGGCAAACCGGTCATCACGGACCTGGCCAAGATGCCGCATCTGCTGATTGCCGGCGCCACTGGTACCGGCAAGTCGGTGGGAATCAACAGCATCATCAGCTGCCTGGTTTACCGCTACACCGCCAAGGACCTGCGGTTCCTGATGGTCGACCCGAAGATGGTCGAGCTCTCGATGTACAACGCGTTGCCGCATCTGCGGCACAAGGTGGTCACCAACAACAACGACGCCGCCCGGGTGCTCAAGTGGGCGGTGTTCGAAATGAACCGACGCTACGAGCTGCTGAGCGCCAATGACGCGCGGAACATCGCCGACTTCAATCGGAAGCTGACGGACGGCAAGTCGTTGCGGAACCCGAGCCGTCCGCAGCCGACCCTCAAGGAGCTCGCGGCGCAGGAGGGGACGACCGCGCCCGAAGCACCGTTGCCCGAGATCTACGCAGAAGGACCGCTCCCCTACATCGTCATCATCGTCGACGAGCTGGCCGACCTGATGATGACGGTGGCGTCGGAGGTGGAAACGCCGCTGGCCATGCTGGCGCAGAAGGCCCGCGCCATCGGGATTCATCTGATCCTCGCCACCCAGCGTCCGTCGGTGAACGTGCTCACCGGCCTCATCAAAGCCAACTTCCCGAGCCGGATCGCGTTCCGGGTCGCCTCCAAGGTCGACAGCCGGACCATTCTCGACCAGAACGGCGCCGAATCGCTGCTGGGCAACGGTGACATGCTCTTCCTGCCGCCGGGACGGAGTGAACCGATGCGATTGCAGGGCGCCTTCATCGGGACGGAAGAAACCGAAACGGTGATGGACTGGTTCACCAAGCGCCGCGAGAAGCGCGAGGCCGATCAGCTGGCCGAGCGGCGTGAGGAGAACATCATCGAGTTGATGCGGGCGCAGGAGGCCGAGGAGAGTGGCGGCCCCGACGGCGACGATGCCAGCGATCGGGACGAACTCTTCCGCGAGGCGGCCGAAGCCTGCCTGCAGAACCAGGGCGGGTCGACCTCGCTGCTTCAGCGCAAGCTGCGGATCGGGTACGGGCGGGCTGCCCGGATCATCGATCAGCTCCATGCCGCCGGCATTCTGGGACCGCCCGACGGCAGTAAACCCCGCGAGGTCCTGATCAGCCTGGGGCAGCTGGACGAGTACACGAGCTAGTCGCGCTCGGATCGGCAACGTTTCCGGCCCGGCCGGAGTCTCACCCTTATGCGCAACCAACTCCGACTGGCCTGGCGTGTCATTCGCCGCCGGCCCGTGCTCTCCGCCGTCATCGCACTGACGATCGGCGGGGCCCTCGCGGCGACCACGGTCGCCTTCGCTGTCGTCAATGGTGTGCTGCTCCGGTCGCTTCCCTATGCCGAGCCGGAGCGGCTGGTGGTGCTCTGGGAGCGCTCGCTGGTTCGGGATGCGCCGCGAAACGTCGTGGCGCCGGCCAACTACTACGTCTGGTCCGACGAGTTGCGGTCGGTCAGCCACCTGACCACGGTCTTCCAGACCAGCGGTGCCCTGGCCGGCGACGGTGAACCAGAGCAGGTCGGTGTGATGATGGCGGGCGGCAACTACTTCACCTTGGTCGGCGCCGTACCGCTGGCAGGGCGCCTGTATGGTCCGTCCGACGATGTCGAAGGCGCCCCCAACATCGTCGTGATTTCCGAAGGCCTCTGGCGCCGGCGTTTTGGCGCCGACCCTGGCGTCATCGGCCAGACCATCCAGCTGAACGGCAACCCCAACACCGTGATTGGCGTTCTGCCGGCCGCGTACGACTTTACGCCTCGCTATGAGTTCGCCAGCGTGGGCAGCCGGGACGTCTGGCTGCCGCCGCGGTTTGCGGCCGCCGCCCGGAACTGGGGCGGCCGGTATCTCCAGGTGATCGGACGGCTGACGCCGGGTGCCACGGTCGAATCGCTCCGGCGTGAGGCGACAGCGCTTGCTGCGGAGCTGCGGACCCGGGTTCCCGACCGACAGACGGGCTGGGATGTGACGGTGGCGGGGCTTCACGATGAACTGGTCGGCGACGTTCGGACGCCGGTGTGGATCGTTTTTGGTGCGGTGACCTTCGTGCTGCTGATTGCCTGCGCCAATGTGGCCAACCTGCTGCTGGGCCGCGCGGCCGAGCGACAGCAGGAGATGGCGGTCCGGTCGGCGCTCGGGGGAAGTCGGGCCGACCTCTTCCGTCAGCTGCTGTCGGAAAGCGCCGTGCTGGTGGCTGCCGGCGCCGCGGTCGGCCTGGTGCTGGCCTCGTGGGGCATCGGCGCGCTGGTGGCCTCGGCGCCCGATCTGCCGCGGCTCGAGGCGGTCCGGCTCGATGGCCGTGTCATCGGTTTCGGACTGGTGGTCGCCGCAGTCATTGCCGTGCTCGTCGGTCTCGCACCCGCACTCGAGCTGTCGGGCAGCGGGTCCGGGCGCTGGCTGACCCAGCGCGGTGACGTGACCGGGCGGCGCCAGGCCCGCCGGATGCGGGACGTTCTGGTTGCCGCGCAGGTTGCCCTCTCGTTCACGTTGCTGGTCGGGGCGGGGCTGCTGTTGCGCAGCCTGGCCAATCGGCTCGATGTCCGGCTCGGTCTCGACGCGACGAATCTCGTTACCGGTCAGTTGTCGCTGCCGCTCTCCCGTTACGGCAGTGAGGACACCCGGGAACTCTTCTACGAACAACGCCGCCAGGCTCCGCTATTCCGGGGGGTGGAGGGCGCCAGCCTGGGCAGCATCGTTCCAATGAGCGGCGACGGCCAGGCGACCGGTTTCTGGAAGCTGGGAGAACCGGTTCCCGAAGCGGGCCAGGCTCCGGTAGCCCACGTCCGCTTCGTCCACCATGCCTACCACGAGACGATGCGGATTCCGCTGCTGGCGGGGGAGTACCTGGACGGCCGCGATCGTCGCGGGGCGCCGCTACGGGTCCTGATCAACGAAGCGGGGGCACAGCGCACCTGGCCCGGCGAATCGGCAATCGGCAAACGGATCGCGATGATCTGGAACGACACGCTGGTCGCCGAGGTCGCCGGCGTTGTTGCCGACGTGCCGCTCAACACGCCCGACGAGCCGGAGATGGGGACCACGCTGTACTGGGATTACCGCCAGGTGGGCGTGCCGGCCCGGATGGTGGCAGTCCTCCGGACCCGGATGGGAGAGGCCGTCGTTCCCGCCGTGCGTGCGGAAGTCGGGCAGCTCGATCCGGTCCTGCCACTCTTCAACGTGCGCACCATGGAAACCCTGCTGGGGAATGCCGTGGCTCGCGCCCGCTTCACGGCGCTGGCGCTTGCCATGTTTGCCGGGCTGGCGCTGGCGCTTGCTGCGCTTGGTGTCTACGGCGTGATGGCCTATGCCACCCAGCTCCGGACCCGCGAAATTGGTGTCCGTCTCGCGCTCGGCGCCGATCGCGCCGGGGTGGTTCGGATGGTGGTGCGGGAAGGGGCCCGGGTGGTGCTGCCCGCACTCCTGATCGGCGGGGTCGCCTCGGTCGTGCTGAGCCGCTTCTTGCGCTCGCTGGTGTTCGGCATCTCGCCGTCCGATCCCCTCACTCTGGGGGGCGTTGCCCTGGTGCTTGGCCTGATCGCGCTGGGGGCCTGCTGGCTGCCGGCACGCCGGGCCGGCGCGATCGATCCCGTGGAAGCCATCCGGAACGATTGACCCTTCCTGTCCGACCGGGATTCGCGCCGGTCGGACTCGCAGTTTTCTGCGCCCGATCGTCGGCTTTCCGGTTATCGGGCGCAGCCCTCTCGGTCCCATCGTTGGGCCATGTCAGTGCCCAACATCGTTCGTCCGCTTACCGAGTGGCGAGATCCTCGCCACCGGCGGGGTCTCGCCGGGGAGCTTGCCGCCGCCCGCGATCTCGAAGCGCGGGGGTGGACGGTCCTGGCTCACCGCTTCCGCTTTGGCCATTCCGATCTCGACCTGGTGGCCCGTCAGGGCAATCTGGTTGCCTTCCTGGAAGTCAAAACTCGGCAGTCTGACGCCTTTGGTGGAGGCCTCAACGCGGTCGGGTGGCGGAAGCGGCAGAGCATCGCGGTCGGGGCCATGATCTGGATCTCCCGATTCGGCCAGTCCCAGGATTCCTACCGGTTCGATCTTGTGGTTGTGGAGCTCTCGCGAGGTGGTTTTCCACAGATAATCCACATCGAGGACGCCTGGAGGCATGTGGAAAAATGAAAAAGTGCCCACTTGTTTCGGCTAATCTTCGGACTTAGATTGAATGCAGTAAGATTGTGGCGCGTATTGCTCCACAAAGAGACTCAGCGGTTGTATCGCCCAGATCGGTCATCATTTCACGCTTCATTGGGGGAGTTTGCTGATCATGCCAGTCGACGAAGTCCGGCAGGAGGCCGAGCGTAAAAAGGCGCTCAACCTCGCCATCGCGCAGATCGAAAAGCAGCTCGGCAAGGGGTCCATCATGCGGATGGGCACCGATTCGCCGCGCGAGAAAATCGGGGTCATCTCGACCGGGGCCGTCAATCTCGACGCCGCCATCGGGGTGGGCGGGGTGCCGAAGGGGCGGATCACCGAGATCTACGGACCAGAGTCGTCCGGCAAGACCACGCTCTGTCTTCACCTCGTCGCCAACATCCAGCGGAGCGGCGGGGTGGCGGCGTATGTCGACGCCGAGCATGCGCTCGATGTCGAGTACGCCCGGAAGCTTGGGGTCGACGTGGATGCGCTGCTGGTGTCGCAGCCGGACACGGGGGAGCAGGCGCTGGAAATCGTCGAGATCCTGGTGCGTTCCGGGGCGGTGGACCTGATCGTGATCGACTCGGTGGCCGCCCTGGTGCCGAAGGCCGAAATCGAAGGTGAGATGGGCGACAGCCATGTTGGTCTGCAGGCCCGTCTGATGAGCCAGGCGCTCCGCAAATTGGCGGGTGCGATCAACCGCTCGAACGCTGCGGTGGTCTTCATCAACCAGCTGCGTGAAAAGATCGGCGTCATGTTCGGCAACCCGGAAACGACCACCGGCGGCAAGGCGCTCAAGTTCTACGCCTCGCTCCGGCTCGACATCCGGCGGATTGGGCCGGTCAAAGAGCGCGAGAACGTCATCGGCAATCGGGTTCGGGTCAAGATCGTGAAGAACAAGGTGGCGCCGCCGTTCAAGCAGGCGGAGTTCGATGTGCTGTTCGACGAGGGCATCAGCCACAACGGTCTCCTGGTCGACCTCGCTTCCGAGGCCAACATCATTCAGAAGTCCGGCGCCTGGTACTCCTACGGCGAGCAGCGGATCGGGCAGGGCCGCGAAAACGCCAAGCTCTTCCTCAAGGACAATCCGGCCTTGCAGGTCGAAGTGGAGCAGAAGGTCAAAGAGTGGCTGGGTGTGAAGACTGGCCCGGAACTCGAGGCGGATGACGCCGACGAGGAGTAGCACGATCGAGGCTATCGAGCCCGATCGCCGACAGAAGGGGGTCGTCCGCATCGTCATCGACGGGCGGACGGCCCTCTCGCTGCCGGATGATCTGGTGCGCCGTGAGCGGCTCGCGGTCGGCACCGAAATCACCCCCGAGCGGCTGACCAGCCTGATCGGTGCGGTCGACCGCGAGGCGGCCTATCGGACGGCGCTCAGGGCGCTGGAGCGGCGTCCGTTTGCGAGGCGGGATCTGCAGCGCCGCCTGGTCCTCAAGGGGCACTTGCCCGATCTGGCGGAGGCGGCAGTCGAGCGGGCCGAGGCTGCGGGGTTCCTGGACGACGCGAAGTACGCCCAGCAGTACGTTGCCAGCCGATCTGCGCGGGGTCGGGGGCCGGCGCGGCTCCGTCGCGAGCTGGCCCAGGTCGGCGTGGCCCGCGAGCTGATCGAGGCGGCACTGGCCGAGCTTGCGGCTAGCGAGCCGACCGGGGAGCGGGAGCAGATCGAAACGATCATTGCGCGCAAACGGCCTGCGCTCGAGGGGCTGCCCCCGTACCAGGCCCGGCGGCGGCTGCTCGCCGTGCTGGCGCGACGGGGCTACACCGGCACCCTGGCGCGCGAGCTGGTTCGTCGATCCTGCTAGGGAACCGACTGCCGTCGGGCCTCGTCCTCCCCGTATATTGCGGGTATGCAAGCACGTACGATTCGCCGTCTCTTTCTCGATTATTTCGCCGCACGCGGTCACCAGGAAGTTCCCTCGTCATCCCTGGTTCCGGCCGACGATCCGACGCTCCTGTTTACCAATGCCGGCATGGTCCAGTTCAAGCGGACCTTCCTGGGTCAGGAGCATCGGGACTACCGACGTGCCGTGACCTGTCAGAAGTGTGTTCGTGCCGGTGGCAAGCACAATGACCTGGAACAGGTGGGGCTCACCAAGCGTCACCACACCTTCTTCGAGATGCTGGGCAATTTTTCCTTCGGCGACTACTTCAAGCAGGAAGCGATTGCCTATGCCTGGGAGTTCGTGACCTCGCCCGAGTACCTGGGTATTCCAGCCGATCGGCTGCGGGTCACGGTGCATCATACCGATGACGAGGCGCGCCAGCTGTGGATCAGCACGGCGGGTGTCCCCGCCACCTCCGTCTACGGTCTCGGCGACAAGGACAACTTCTGGCAGATGGGCGACACCGGGCCGTGCGGTCCATGCTCCGAGATTTATGTCGACCTCGAGTGGCGCCCGGGCGCGCCGTCGAAGGTCTTCAGCCAGGCCGAGTTCGAGGAAATGGCCGAGTCGGGTCGGTTCCTGGAGATCTGGAACCTGGTGTTCATGCAGTACGATCGCTCCGCAGACGGGGTCCTGACCCCGCTGCCCAAGCCGTCGGTCGACACCGGCGCCGGGCTCGAGCGGATTGCTGCGGTAATGCAGGGCACCGACGACAATTTCCACACGGACCTGTTCGAGGCGGTGTTCGCCGAGGCCGGCCGCCTGATTGGGGCGCCGTATCCTGGCAGCATGGCGGGAACCGGGGCCTCCTATCGGGTCCTGGCCGATCATGCCCGAGCGGTGTCGTTTCTGCTGGCCGACGGTGTCTATCCCAGCAACGAGGGGCGCGGCTACGTGCTGCGACGGATTCTGCGCCGCGCGGTCCGCCATGCGTGGCTGCTGGGCCGGCGCGAGCCGACCCTGGCGCCCCTGACCGGGATCATCATCGACGGCCTGGGGGCGGCCTATCCCGAGCTGGAGGCCAAGCGGGCGTTCATCCGCGAAACCACCGAGCGGGAGGAGTCACGCTTCCTCGAAACGATCGAAGGTGGTCTGGCTCGACTGGATGAGCTCTTTGCCTCGGGCGCAGCGGTGATAACCGGCGACGAGGCGTTCCGGCTCTACGACACGTTCGGCTTTCCGATCGATCTGACCGAGCTGATTGCCGGTGAGCGGGGTGTGCGCGTCGATCTCGAGGGATTCGACGCGGCGCTCGATGCGCAGCGGGCCCGCTCGCGCGCGGCGCAGGGAGCTGGAGCGGTCGGGCGCGGTTCGGCCGACAGTGGAGACGATGCGGGCTGGCAGGAGCTTCGGCCCGGCAGTTCCCGCTTCGTGGGCTACGATACGACGGAGGCGGAGACGCGGGCCCTGGCGTTCCGCCAGCTGGGCGGCCGGGTGGACCTGGTGCTCGAGGACAATCCCTTCTACGTCGAGTCCGGCGGTCAGGTCAGTGATGTCGGCCGGCTGGTCGGCACCGGATGGGAGCTCGAGGTGGATCAGGTGCGCAAGGGGCCGAGAGGCACCGTGCTGAGTGGCCCTTGGACCGGCGACGCCTTCGAGCCTGGCGAGGTGTCGGCCCGAGTCGACGTTGCGCGGCGCCGCAACATCGAACGCAACCACAGCGCCACCCATCTGCTCCACTGGGTCCTGCGTCGGCGCCTGGGCACCCATGTTCGGCAGCAGGGCTCGCTGGTGGAGCCCGATCGGCTCCGATTCGATTTTTCGCACGGCGGACCGATCGATCCGGCTACGCTCGATGCCATCGAACGTGAGGTAAACGAGCTGGCCTGGGAAAATCTCCCGGTCGTCATCGAGGAGATGGCCTATCCCGACGCTCTGGCCCTCGGCGCCATGGCATTCTTTGCCGACAAGTACGGCGACCTGGTGCGGGTGGTTCGGATGGGACCGTCGATCGAACTGTGCGGCGGCACGCATGTCGGCAGCACCGGCGCCGTCGGCGTCTTCCGAGTCGGCGGGCAGGGCGGCGTGGCGGCAGGGGTGCGACGGATCGAAGCGGTGACCGGTCCGGCTGCCTTCGATGTGCTGGGCAAGCTGAAAGCGCAGCTGGCCGAGATTGCGGCCCGACTCAAGGCGCAGCCCGATCAGGTGCTCCGCCGAATCGATCAGCTGCTGGCTGAGAAGGACAAGCTGGAGGCGCGGCTGGCCGAAGCGATCGCTCGGGGCGGGGCATCGGCCGACGGCGCTCGTGAGACGATCGAGGTTGCCGGCGTGCCGGTGTCGATCGGGGCCACCACGCTGGAGGATCGCAACGAGGTTGCCGCGGTTGCCGATCGATACCGGGGCGAAACCGGCAGCGGCATCCTGGTGCTGTTTGCCGACGGCGGCAAAGGGGCGGTGCACGTGGCCGTGACGGACGACCTGGTGGCGCGCGGCAAGAAGGCCGGCGACCTGGTCAATCGGATTGCGACGATCAGCGGTGGCAAGGGCGGCGGGCGGCCCACCTTTGCCTCGGCCAGCGCGGGTGATGTGACTCGGCTGGGGGCGGCACGGCAGGCCGTTCCCGTCGTCGTGGCGGAATGGCTGCGCAGCTGAGTCAGGCCTGGCTGGATGCCCAGCTTGCGGGTGCGCCCGAGGAGCTGGTGGCCCGGACGCGCGAGTTCATTCGAGGTCAGGGCGGGGCGGTGACCGCCGAGGCGCTGGCCCGGGCGGGAGACGCCGCGCTGGCAACGGCCATGGCGGAGTCGTCCGATCGGACGGCGGCGCTGGACCTGCTGGCGGCGGATGCGCTGGTCACGCTTGCTCTTGCTGCGCAAACGGACGCCGATCCCGATACGCTCCGCGCCTTTGCCGCCCGACTGCGCAGGCAGGGCGGGGGGGCAGCATGATCGATCTGCACTGCCACCTCCTGCCCGGCGTCGACGACGGCTCGCGGTCGGTGGCGCAGTCGGTCGAGGTACTGACCCGAATGGCCGCTGGCGGCGTGACCGACATCGTACTCACCCCGCACCTCGAGGCCAGTCGGGTGCTGGAGGGTCCGCCCCCGGCTCACGATGAGGCGTATGCCGCGCTGACCAGGGCCGCGCCGGCCGGGGTCAGACTGCATCGCGGGGCTGAAATCATGCTGGACCGGGCGCTGACACCGCGTGCCGTCGAAACGCGCCGGGTCACGCTGGCGGGAAGTCGATACGTGCTGGTCGAGTTCACCGGGATGGTTGCTGCGCGGGCGGCGACGAGTGCCCTGGAGCAGGTGGTCAAGGGGGGACTGGTACCCCTCCTGGCGCATCCGGAGCGGTACGCAGCGTGTTCGGTGCCGATGGTCACTCACTGGCGGGCACTCGGCGCGCGAATCCAGGTCGATGCCAATACGCTGTTTCGGCCGTCGGGTCGCGGGCGCAAAGCCCGTGCGCTGCTGGCGGCGGGCCTGGTCGATGTGCTGGCGGCCGACAATCACGGCGACTCGCGTTCGCTGGTCGAGCCGTTCCGGCAGCTCGAGGCCGCCGGAGCCGAGGAGGTGGCGAGGCTGACGATGGAGAGCAATCCTGACGCCGTTCTGCGTGATGTCCTGATGGTGGAGCCCGGTGCGGTCGACCTCAAGCTTCCGCTGTTCGATCGTGTGCGAGGCTGGTTCGGAGGATCCGAATGAGTCTCTTCGAAGCCGGACTCCGAGACCTTGCGGCGCTGGCCCGCTTGCTGTCGACCCAGGCCGACCGAATCGAGAGGCTTGCCCGCCGATATGCGGACACCCTGCGGCGTGGCGGAACGATCTTCTTTGCCGGTAACGGCGGCAGCGCAGCCGACGCGCAGCATGTCGCGACGGAGTATGTGGTGCGTTTCAAGCAGGATCGGCGGGCACTCAGGGCCGTGGCGCTGACGACCGACACGTCGCTGCTGACGGCGGCAGGCAACGATCTCGGCTTTGAGCGGGTCTTTGCCCGTCAGGTCGAGGCGCTGGCCCGCCCGGGAGACCTGCTGGTCCTGCACAGCACCAGCGGGCGGAGCGCCAATCTGCTGGCCGCGGCCGTGGCGGCCCGAGAGATTGGTGCGCAGACCGTCGCGCTGCTCGGTCGCGACGGCGGAAGCCTGGCCACGGCGGTGGATGAAGCCCTGATCGTTCCGTCCGAGGAAACGAGTCGAATTCAAGAGCTGCACCTGGCGATCGAGCATCTGATCGTCGAATGGGTGGAGCAGGAGCTGATCGGATGATTTCGTTGGCAGGTAAGGCGGTACTGGTCACCGGGGGTTCGCGGGGCATCGGGCGCGCGGTAGCATTGATGGCGGCCGAGGCCGGTGCCGACGTCGGGATCACCTACCATCGCCGGGCGGCGGATGCCGAAGCGGTTGCCAAGCAGGTGCGCAGCCTCGGGCGACGCGCCTTTATCGGCGGCGGGGACCTGGCAGATCCGGCCATCGTCGATCGCGTCTTTCGTGAGCTCAAGGCTGCCTTCGGCGGGATCGACGGCTTTGTCGCCAATGCCGGGGTGTGGCCGGTCGAAGAGACGCCCGTTACGAAGATGGTCAATGCCCGGTGGCGCGAGACCATGGCCCAGAATCTCGACTCGGTCTTTCTGACGACGCGCGCGGCGCTCAACCTGATGCGCCCGGGTGGCTCCGTCGTGATCGTCTCGAGTACGGCGGGGCAGCGGGGCGAAGCGTACCATGCGGACTATGCCGCGACCAAGGGCGCCGTGATTGCGCTCACCAAGTCGCTCTGCGTCGAAGTTGCGCCGCAGATTCGGGTCAATTGCGTCGCGCCGGGGTGGGTGGACACCGAGATGTGCACCGTGCCGTACGCCGATGGCGGCAAACAGCGAATTGCCGAGGGGATCCCGCTCAAACGCATTCCACCCCCTGAAGACATTGCCGGGCCAATTCTGTTTCTGCTGAGCGGCCTGTCGCGTCACATCACGGGCGAAGTCATCAACGTGAACGGTGGCAGCGTTCTCTGCGGATAATGACGACATGACGCCCGCCAGCATCGGGGGTGCAGCCGACGGCGCGTCCGCTCGGCCGCGGCGATTGGCCCTGCCGGACGAGATCATCGAGATTGCGGCGGCGCTGGAGGGGGCGGGGCACGAGACCTGGTGCGTCGGCGGCTCGGTGCGTGATGCGGTGATGGACGGGCCACGGGACGACATCGATCTTGCGACCGCGGCCACGCCGGATCAGGTGCAGGCCCTGTTTCCCCGGACCGTGCCGGTCGGGCTCAAATTCGGCACGGTTGGTGTGCTGGATCGCCATCGCCAGCTGCACGAGGTAACGACCTTTCGCCGAGACGTGACGACGGACGGGCGTCACGCCGAGGTGGTCTTTGCGCGGACCATCGACGAGGATCTCGGCCGCCGCGATTTTACCATGAACGCCATTGCCTACCATCCGCTGCGGCAGGTGTGGCGGGATCCCTTCGGCGGTGCGGCAGACATTGCGGCCGGTGTGGTGCGGGCGGTCGGCGTGGCTCGCGAACGGTTTCAGGAAGACTACCTGCGCATCCTTCGGGCGCTGCGGTTTGCGGCCCGGTTCGATTTTCGGATCGATCCCGAGACCTGGCAGGCCGCCATCGACGGCATCGACGGCTTGCGGCGGCTCTCGGCGGAGCGGGTCAGGGATGAATGGTACCGGACGCTGGAAACGGCCCGGTCGGTGCGCCGGGCGGTGCGCTTGTGGCAGGACGTTGGTGCGGCGGCGGTGTGCCTGCCCGGGCTCAGGGACGACTACCCGCTTGCCGCGGATGATCCCTCGCCTCGGGATCCGGTGCTGCTGACCACGCTGCTGGTTCGCCAGGCTGGGCGGCTCCTCGACCGGCTCAAGGCATCGCGGGCCGAGATCGATCGGTCGTTGCGAATCGAGCGGGGGCCTGCGGAGCCGCATGACACCTCGCCGGTTCGGGTGCGGCGCTGGTTGGCGCAGGTGGAGCCGGCCGCGGACGACCTGCTGGCAGCCCACCGACTCCGGACTGGCACTGAGGCGCCCTGGGCCCCGGTGGTTGCGGGCATTCGGGAGCGCGGCGAGGCCACCGTTCGTTCGCAGCTTGCGGTGACGGGCGACGACCTCCGCTCGGCGGGTATCCCTCCCGGGCCTGACCTCGGGCGGATTCTCGGTCTCCTGATGGACGAGGTGATCGAAGACCCGGCCCGCAATCAGCGCGACCGGCTGCTGGCTCGGGCGCTGGAGCTCTGATGAGCGGCCCCTCCCTGTTCGAATCGGAGAGCCTGCCGCTGCCTGAGCGGATGCGGCCGCGCACCCTCGACGAGTTCGTTGGCCAGCGTCAGCTCCTCGGCCCCGGCCAGGCGTTGGGCGAGGCGATTCGGCGGGGCGACCTTGGCAGCACGATATTCTGGGGGCCTCCCGGGGTCGGGAAGACCACGCTGGCTCGGCTGATCGCGGGGCATACCGGGCGTGAGTTCGTCGCCTTCAGCGCGGTCACGGAGGGCGTGCCGAGAGTGCGCGAGATCATCCGAGAGGCGGAGCAGCGCCTGATGATGGGACGCGGCACCATCCTCTTCTGCGACGAGATTCATCGGTTCAATCGGGCTCAGCAGGATGCCTTTCTGCCGCACGTGGAGCGGGGTACGGTCACCCTGATCGGGGCGACCACCGAGAATCCGAGTTTCAGCCTCAACGGCGCCTTGCTGAGCCGCTGTCGGGTCTTCGTGCTCGAGCCGCTTGCCGTGCAGGATCTGGTCGGGCTGTTGCGGCGGTCGCTGGAGGAGGTCGAACGCGGCCTCGGTGCGCAGGGTGTGGAGGCCTCGGACGAGGTGCTCGAGGTCATTGCCACGCAGGCCGACGGCGACGCGCGGATGGCGCTTACCACTCTGGAGGCGGCAGCGCGGCATGTGGGGCTCAAGGGGGAGCTGACCCGGGACGCGCTGGAGGTCGCGCTGGCCCGGCGGATGCCCCGCTACGATGCGACGGGTGAAGAGCACTTCAACCATCTCTCGGCGTACCACAAGTCGCTCCGGGGCAGTGACGCGGACGGCGCGCTGTACTGGATGGCCCGGATGATCGAGGGGGGCGAGGACCCGCGGATCATCTTCCGGAGGGCCACAGCCATGGCGGCGGAGGATATCGGCCTGGCCGATCCGAACGCGCTGCTGCTGGCGGTTGCCGCGCGGAACGCCTACGAGGTACTGGGGCCGCCCGAAGGCTACCTGCCGCTCGCTGAGATGACGATCTACCTGGCGACGGCACCGAAGTCGAACAGCACGATCAAGGCGCTGCACGCCGCGCTGGCGGCCGCGCGGGAAACGCCGTCGGCGCCGGTGCCCGCGCATCTTCGGAATGCCCCGACCAGGCTGATGAAGGAACTCGGGTATGGGGCCGATTATCAGTACGCGCATGACGCGCCGGAGCATTATGTGGCACAGACATACCTTCCGGACGTCTTGAAGGGCCGGAGCCTGTATCAGCCTGGCCATCTGGGGTTCGAGAAGAAAGTCGTCGAGCGGATTGCCCATTGGCGTACGATTGCCGGGAACGCCGGGTCCGATCAGGAAAGGAAGGGGTAGTCGTATCAGTCGTCAGATGATTGAAGTTGCGCCACCGATCGAGCGGGCCATTCTGGTTGGGGCGCCGCGCAAGGGGAGTCGGGATTCCGAGCAGCTGGCTGAGCATCTCGAGGAGCTTGCCGAGCTGGTGGACACGGCAGGTGCAGAGATCGTGGGCAAGGCCTGGCAGCATCTGGCGTCGGCCAGTGCGGCGACCCTGATCGGGGAGGGGAAGGTCGCGGAGATCAAGGCCATGGTCGCGGACCTTGGCGCGACGCTGGTGGTGTTCGACGAGGAGTTGACACCGGTGCAGGGCGCCAATCTCGAGAAGCAACTCGAGGTTCGGGTGATGGATCGCGCCGAGGTGATTCTCGACATCTTCTCGACCCGGGCGCGGTCGGCGGAGGCGCGGTTGCAGGTCGAGCTGGCGCAGTTGCAGTACATGCTGCCTCGGCTGGCGCGGATGTGGACCCACCTTTCACGAATTCGCGGTGGTATCGGTCTGCGTGGTCCGGGTGAAACGCAGATCGAAACCGACCGGCGGATGATTCGGAAGAAGATCCAGCATCATCAGGCCAAGCTGCGGGATGTGGCGCGTCATCGTGAAACGGTGCGGGCGGGTCGGCAGGGGATGCTCAGCACGGCGCTGGTGGGTTACACCAATGCGGGCAAGTCGAGCATCCTGCGCGGGCTGACCGGAGAGAAGGAGATCTTTGTCGAGGATCGTCTCTTTGCGACGCTGGATACGCTGACGCGCGAGGTGGACCTTGGGCCCGGGCTGCGGACGCGAGTGACCGACACGGTCGGGTTCATCCGCAAGCTGCCGCATCATCTCGTGGCGAGCTTTCGGGCCACGCTCGAGGAGGCGCGGGAGGCGGATGTGCTGCTGCATGTGGTGGATGCGAGCCATCCGGAGTGGGAGGAGCACGTCCAGGTCGTGGAGCAGGTCTTGAGTGAGCTCGAGATGGCGGATCAGCCGACCTTGCTGGTCTTCAACAAGAGCGATCGGTTGGAGGATCGGGCGAGTTTCGAGGCGCGGGTAACGGAGCTGTATCCCGGGTCGGTGGTCGTCAACACCGTGGATTCGCATGGCCTGGATCGATTGCGTGCGGCGCTGACGGAGCGGGCTCGGCGGCTTCGGCCGACGGTGCGGCTGCTCGTGCCGGCGTCGGATGGGAAGCGGTTGGCGGAGGTGTACCGGGCTGGGGAGGTGGTTGCTCGGGAGGATACGCCGGACGGGGTGGCGTTGACGGTGCGGATGGACGAGTGGATGGCGAAGCGGTTTCAGGGTCAGGAAGGTTGATGCGCTATGGTCGAAGTTTCGCGAGCGCTTGTTACATGGTCGATGACCTTTGCCAAGCCGTCGCGCCGCACGGGATACGTGAAATGCTCAAGGACGTGCTGACGACCTTTTCGACCCATGTCGGCAGCGAACTCTCTGTCATCGAGGAGGCGCGTTGCTGCGGCCGCAATCAGCGATGGTTCAGGGCGTTCCAGAAGGATGGCCCCAGGTCCGACAACTTCTGGCACCGCGCCTTGAGGATTCGTGATCACCGGTGCTTCGCAGGCGATCGCTTCCGCGATGGCCAGACCGAAACCCTCGAGCAGAGTTGGTTGAAGGTAGGCGGCGCACGTTTGCATCAACTGGACCTTCGTCTCTTCGCTGATCACTCCCAAAAAGTCGATCGCGTGTTCGACGTGAAGGGATTTTGCAGTGTCAACCAGCGTTTGATGGTACTCGCCTTGCCGACCAGCCATCAGGAGTCTTGTATCCGGGTGTTTGGACAAGATCGCAGGCATGGCTTCGATGATTTCCCGGAGACACTTCCTGCGGCCGTTGGTCGCGCCGCTCCACGCGACGTTCAAGAGGAATCGTTGCCGGGGTTGAAGGCCTGGGCGGTACCGCTCGGTGTCGACAGTGCAGGGGATGTACCATGCGTTCGGGGCTCCAAAGAGCCGAGCTACAAGTTGCATCTCGTAGGTCGATACGAACACATTGGCATCCGCGCGATGTAGCATTGATCGAAGGATCTGGCGCTTCCACCATGGGCGCCCGATTCCAGGGATACGTTCCGAGGAGTAGTCATAGACTCCGGTTATGACCATGGGCTTGCGCCGCACGCGCGCGCGAAAGTACGGAAGGAACGCCCAGGACCACCACCAGACGAAGTACAGATCGCAATCGGTGGGGATCTCGCGGAACCGGGTTGCGGTCACAACGTCATGACCAAGATCCTTGAGAACGCGAATGTCTTGAGCGTAGAAATTCACGGTGTCGAGGATGTCCGCAGACGGCACTTTGGCAAAGAAGCAAATGCGCATCAGATCTCTGGTGTCTGAGTTTCGATCGAACGGAGACGGAAGCGTCGGCGGTGGTTCAGTTGCGCACAATATACGAAATCTGGTTCGGCTGCCAGTGCTGAGGTACCGTGAGGCTTTGCTTCTACCTTGCCTTCGGCCGAGCAGTTGATCGGGGGAGTCCAACATTCTATGACAGATGCGCCATTGGGGAGCCGTGGGCCGGATAGGCTGCCACCGGCTTGGCTCAGCCTCTTGCTGGGTACGATAACCGGCGCGGTTGTTGCCTTGTC